>NZ_JACAQP010000043.1:0-13826 GCF_013387025.1 Pseudomonas reactans
GGCCTTCGGGGTTTTTCCACAGGGCGATGTCGGCGGTCATGTTGACCTCTTGCGGCATCCAGTGGTTGGCGCAGCCGTCGAGGTACTTCTGCCAGGCCCAGTCGTACTTGAACGGCACGAGTTGGTTGAGGTCGGCGCGGCAGTTGATCATGCGTTTTTCGTCAACGGCGACGCGGGCGGCGGAGCCTTCCAGCTCGGCGAGGCCTTCGGCGACGTCGAGTTTGTCGAGGGCGGCCTTGGCGCGGATGATCGCGGCGGAGTCGTTGGCAGTCACGTTACGGGCTTCCAGCGCAGCCGCGGCGCCGGCACCGTCGAGACGGTCCATGTTGGCTTCGCTGGCATGGCCAGCGTTGGCGCCCTTGATCACCGCTGCACCGGTGTCTTCGTTGTCGACTTCATCCCAACTCAGCATGGAAATGCTCCTTCCTGGTATTCGAAAAATAAGTGTTTTTGCAGGCTTCAAGGCATTGAAATACTGCGCATAGTGTGGTCGGCAAATACCGATACTGCACACTATGTAGTGGTCTGTTTTGTTTGTGGGCACACTATATGGTGTGTAACAACGATGGTCAACGCACAAGACGACCGTCGATGTCGCAGGGCTATGAGCAAAACTCACAGCCCCATGACTTTTAATGGTTACGGCCGCTTTCATCCCCAGTGCTAAAAATTCGCCAACCAGCTCCCCATAACAACAACGAGCGTTTGCGCAATGAAAACACTGGATCTCTACATCGGCGAAGGTTTCGAAGGCCCGGGCGTCAACGCGGCCCACATCAACATCCTGATCGGCCCACGCAACGGCCCGGCGGGCCAGGCGTTCGCCAATAGCCTCGCGTCACCAAGCCAGGGGCATTGCCCGTTCATGGTGATTGCCCAGCCGAATATCCCGGTCAAGCCCATGACCCTGTACGTCAACAAGGCTGAAATCAGCAGCGATTTGCACGGCAACGCCACCTGGGGCGCGTCCCAGGCCGGTATCGCCAAGGCGGTGCTGGAAGCCCTGCTCGACGGCACTTTGCCGCCGGAAGCCGAAGACGAGTGGGCCATCGTCACCGCCAACTGGGTCAACCCAGGCTGCGATGACCTGGATGCCGTCTACCTGAACAACTACAACGCCTGCCGCACCGCGATCCGCGCCGCCCTGACCGGCACGCCGTTTACCGCGCAGTTGGCCGACGTGGTCAACCACATCAGCAACCCTTTCTACACGCCAAAGGCCTGAGGAGAATCCCATGCAATACACTCGATTGGGCAACTCCGGCCTGCAAGTCTCGCGCCTGTGCCTGGGCACCATGAACATGGGCACCCCGGACTGGAAACCGTGGATCTTCGACGAAAAGCAAAGTGAGCCCATCGTCGCCCACGCCCTGGCCAATGGCGTCAACTTCATCGACCTGGCCGACTTCTATTCCGCCGGCGTCGGCGAGGAAGTGGTGGGGCGCATCCTCAAGCGCGTAGCGCGGCGTGACGAGATCGTCGTCACCACCAAGGTCGGCTACGGCACCCGCAGCGGCATCAACGCCAGCGGCCATTCGCGCAAGCACATCATGGACAGCATTGATGCCTCCCTGAGTCGCCTGGGCATGGATTACGTTGATGTGTTCATGCTGCATTACTTCGACGTGAACACTCCGGTCGAAGAAACCATGAACGCATTGAACGACATCGTGCGCTCCGGCAAGGCCCGCTACATCGGCGTGTCGACCATGCTCACAGGACAGCTCGCAAAAATTCTCATGGCCTGCGAGCGCAATGGCTGGGTCAAGCCGATCAATATGCAACTGCAACTGAACTGCGCCTACCGCGAAGAAGAGCGCGAGATGATTCCGTTCTGCCGCGACCAGGGCCTGGGCGTCTCGGTGTTCAGCCCGCTGGCCCGTGGCTTGCTCACCGGTGAAGTGCAGTCGACCCGCAACCAGACCGACTTCTTCACCCAGCAGATGTACAGCGACCAGGCGTCGTTCGACATCGCCCACTCGGTACAACGCGTGGCCCGCGCCCGTGGCGTGTCCAACGCGCAGATCGCCCAGGCCTGGGTCGCCAACCATCCCGGCGTCGACGTGATGTTGGTGGGCGCCGACACCACCGAGCAGTTCGATAGCGCACTGGCCGCCTTGGACACCCAATTGGATGCCGAGGAATTGCATGAGCTGGAACGCAATTACACCCCGTGCGATGTGATCAACGACTACACCGCCGGCAAGCGCATCCTGCGTGAGGCCCGCCCGGGCCTGGACCGTTTCAATCTGATCGAGGCCGTGGCATGAACCCGCTGATCCGCAAGGGCAACTACATCGACGGCCAATGGTCCAGCGGTGGGCCGACCTACCCGGTGCTCAACCCGGCCAATGGCGCGCTGATCGCTGATGTACAGCGCGCCGCCGGCGAAGAAACCAACCTGGCCATCGACGCCGCCAACCGCGCCTTGCCGGCCTGGCGCAAGCTCACCGCCAAGGAACGCAGCCAGCGCCTAAAGCGCTGGAGCGAGCTGATGCTGAGCAATCAGAAGGACCTGGCGCAACTGCTCAGCCTGGAGCAGGGCAAACCCCTGGCCGAAGCCATGGGCGAAGTGGTCTACGCCGCGAGCTTTCTGGAGTGGTTTGGTGAAGAAGCCAAGCGCGCTTATGGCGATGTGATCCCGAGCCACAAGGCGGATGCGCGCATCATCGTGGTCAAGGAAGCCATCGGTGTGGTCGCGGCGATCACGCCGTGGAACTTCCCCCTGGCCATGGTCACCCGCAAGGTCGGCCCGGCGCTGGCGGCGGGGTGCACGATGATCCTCAAGCCTTCGGAAGAAACCCCGCTGTCGGCGTTTGCCCTGGCGGTGCTGGCCGAGCAGGCGGGGATTCCGGCGGGTGTGTTCAACATTGTCTCCGGCGATGCGGTGGCGATTGGTGGTGCACTGCAAGCCTCCAGTGTGGTGCGCAAGCTGTCGTTCACCGGTTCCACCCGCACCGGCAAGCTGCTGATGCGCCAGGCGGCGGACACCCTGAAAAAGGTCTCCCTGGAACTGGGCGGCAACGCGCCGTTCATTGTGTTCGACGATGCCGACCTGGACGCTGCCGTCAAAGGTGCCATGGCCTCCAAGTTCCGCAACACCGGGCAGACCTGCGTGTGCGTCAACCGCTTCTTCATCCAGGACGGCGTGTACGACGCCTTCACCCGCAAACTGGCCGAAGCTGTCAGCGCCATGCGCGTCGGCAGTGCCTTGGACGGCGAAACGGAGCAGGGCCCGTTGATCAACGCCGCCGCGTTGGCCAAGGTCGAAGCCCATGTCGGTGATGCCCTGGAGAAGGGCGCCACGCTGTTGTGCGGCGGCCGTCGCCATGCACTGGGCGGCACCTTCTTTGAACCGACCATCCTCACCGAAGCCCACGGCGACATGTTGATCGCCCAGGAAGAAACCTTCGGCCCGGTAGCCGCGTGTTTCCGCTTCAAGGACGAAGCCGAAGTGCTACAACGCGCCAATGACACGCCGTTCGGCTTGTCCGCCTACTTCTACAGCCGCGACATCGGCCGCGTGTGGCGCATGGCCGAAGGCCTGGAAGCCGGCATAGTGGGGATCAACGAAGGAATCATCTCCACCGAAGTCGCGCCATTCGGCGGCATCAAGGAATCGGGCCTGGGCCGTGAAGGTTCCAAGTACGGGCTGGAGGATTACCTGGAGATCAAATACCTGTTGATGGGGGGGCTCTAACCTCAGCTGCAAACCGGTGCCTGCGAGGGCACCGGCTGTTACTCCGTCAAGAACAACAATATGGAGAACACCCATGACCGCTCAACCCGTCAAAATCGACGACCTGCCGATCGGCCGCTTCCACCTGAAAATCGCCGGCCTGACGTTCGGCGCGCATTTCACCGACGGCTACATCCTCGGCCTGATCGGTATCGCCTTCACCCTGCTCAGTCCACAGATGCAACTCGATGCGTTCTGGCAAGGCTTGATCGGCGCTTCCGCCCTGATCGGCCTGTTCCTGGGCAGCCTGTTCTTCGGCTGGATCTCCGACACCCTCGGTCGGCAGAAAATCTTCCTGGTCAGCTTTGTGCTGATCACCGTGGCCTCGGTGATGCAGTTCTATGCCGAGACCGCCATGGGCTTGTTACTGTGCCGCATCCTGATTGGCATTGGCCTGGGCGGTGACTTTAGTGTGGGCCACGCCATGCTCGCGGAGTTTTCGCCGAAGAAGCATCGCGGCGTGTTGCTTGGCTCGTTCAGCGTGATCTGGACCTTCGGTTACGTGGCGGCGACCTTTGTCGGCACTGCGATGCTCAGCCTGGGCGACGATGCCTGGCGCTGGATGCTGGCGTCGTCGGCTATCCCGGCCGGCTTGATCCTGATTGCGCGTATCGGCACGCCGGAGTCTCCGCGCTGGCTGGTCAACCGTGGACGCATTGCCGAAGCCCGTGCCATCGTCAAGAAACACCTGGGCGAGCATGTGGTGCTGGACGAAGAACCGTCCGCGCAAACCCGCTCCGGCTACGGCGTGCTGTTCAGTCGCGAATACCGCAAGCGCACCGCGTTCAACTGCCTGTTCTTTGTGTGCATCGTGATGCCGTACTTTGCGATCTACACCTTTTTGCCGTCGATCCTGCAAAAGATGGGCTTGTCCCAGGGCTTCGGCACCGAGCTGCTGCTTAATCTGCTGCTGATTATCGGTGCGTTGATCGGCATCTGGTGCACGGTGAAGTTTTCGCGCCGGGGCTTCTTGATCAACTCGTTCATCATCCTGGCCGCAGCGTTGTTCTTGCTCGCGGTGTTGCCGGGCAGCCTGGCGTGGTTGATGGTGCTGACCTTCGGCGTGTTTACGCTGGTGCTGTCGGCGGTGAGCAACTTGGTCGGCGTGTTCCCGGCAGAAAGCTTTCCCACCGAAGTGCGCGCCAGCGGCATTGGCTTGGCTACGGCTGTGAGTCGCTTGGGCTCGGCCATCAGCACCTTCCTGCTGCCCGTGAGCGTGGCCGGGATTGGCTTGAGCCCGACCATGGGCATTCTTGCGGCGATCCTGGTGTTCGGCGCGCTCATTTCCTGGGCCTGGGCCCCGGAAACCAAGGCGCTGACCCTGAGCCAGGCGTGCAAGGCCGAGGCACCGCCGGTGTCAGGGGTTGCTGACCTGGCCCAGCCACTGCGTAAACAACCGCACCTTGGATAAACCCTGTTTGTCCGTCGCCACATCCAGCCAATAGCCATAAGGGCCGATCACTTCCACGGGGGTGATCGGCAACAGGCTGCCGTTGGCCAGCTCGCGTTCGATCATCTGCCGGTCGATCACTGCCAGACCACCGCCTGCCAGGGCGGTATGGATCACCTGGTCCAGGGTGCTGAATTCCAGACCCTGGTCGGCATCAACGTCTTCCCGGCCCATGGCCGCCAGCCAGTTTTCCCAGACCTTCAAGCGTTTGCCGTCGTGCAGGATATGCAGCAGCGGAAATCGTCGTAGGTCCGGCGGTTGGCCGTCGCTGAACAATTCCGGGCTGGCAACCGCGATATGCCGCTCCATCACCAGCAGCTCACTGCTGCAATGCGCTGCCGGTTCCAGGCCGAAACGGATCTGGCAGTCGATTTCCGCGAGGTTGTCGTGAGTCGCCTGGTGGGTGACGCTGAGGTTGATATCCGGATAACGTTCGCAGAAGCGCCGCAGATGCGCGGATAACCAGCGGGTGGCCCAGGTCGGCGGTGCGACGATGCGCAGGCGCTGGCGCAGGTTGGGCACGCGTACCGCTTGCAAGGCGCGTTCGATATGGTCGAAGGCGTCGCTCAAGTGCGGCGAGAGGGCAAAACCGGCTTCCGTCAGGGACAAGCCGTGGGGCGTGCGGATAAAGAGGGCAACGCCAAGGTAGTCCTCCAGTTGCTTGATCTGGCGGCTGACTGCGCCCTGGGTGACGTTGAGGCCCACGGCGGCCTGGCTGAAGCTGCGGTGGCGGGCGACTTCTTCGAAGACGCGGAGCATGTTGAGGGCGGGGAGGTGGCGCATGGTCCGAGTTCCACACATTGTTTTTATGGTGTTTGTGCTGGCTTCTTCGCGGGCAAGCCCGCTCCCACAGGGGAATGCATTCAAACTGTGGGAGCGGGCTTGCCCGCGAAAGCGTCAGAACTGACGACGCCTATTAGAAGTAATACCCAATGTTCATGTACAGCTGATTTTCCCACTGATTGCTACCCCCAGCCCCCAGGCTCTGGGTATAGCTGCTGCCACCAATGTAGGGGTCATTCTTGCCGATCAACCACTCCGTCGCGATCCACAACTTGCTGAACGAAAACGACGTGCCGAGGATCACCCGCTGCGAGGTCTTGAATTCATCGGCGGATTTATCGAAGGCGCTGTAGTTGGCATACAGCTTCACGCCGCTGACCTGATCCCACAGGTACTTGCCGCCCACGTCATAACTCAGGTCCGCCACATACAGGTTGCCGCGACTGGCCACGTTGAAGGTGCCGTCATAACCGCCCAGGGTCACCACTTCGTCGGTGCCGGCGTTGCGCGGCGACATCTGCTGGCGCGCCGCCTGCAATTGCAGGCCCCACGGGCCGTTCTTGCCCAGGTAGTGGATGGCCACGGCATTGCGTCGACCATCATTACCGGTGTCTTTGTTTTCCAGGGTGGAGGTGAGGCCGGACAGGCCGACTTCGGATTTCCAGTCGCCCAGGTCCAGGGCCTTGGCCACGCGCAGCACCACGGTGTTGCGTTCCTGGTTGTCGCTGCCGTCGGCCACATAGCTGTCGGCGCCGGACACCACACTGGAATAGGTCACGCCCTTGCTGGTGCCCTTGCCTTGCCACGCCGGACGCAGGTAGTAGCCGGCCTGAATGTTCCAGTCGCCGGTCTGTTGCACGTATTTGGCGCCGACCTGCTGCACGTCTTCCAGGCCGATCACGTTGCCCAGGGTTTCGTAGAAGGTGCTGCCGAAGTAGGGCTGCAAGCCGAATGGCACGGTGTTCAGGCCCACTTGCACTTGTTGCTCGGGGTTGAACTTGTAGCCGACCCAGGCGAACTTGGCGAACTGAATGTCGCCGTAGTTTTTGGTGTACTGGTAGGGGTACGACCGCCCGTAGAAACGGTACTGCGCCTCGCCGATCCAGCTGTCGGAGTTGTATTTGGCGCTGAGGAACACGGTGTCCAGGCCGAACTTCTGGATGTCGCGGTCCGGGTCATAGTCCCAGCGCGCGCGGATGGCGCCGCCGAGGTCGAGGTTGTCGGTGACCTGCACGGCCATGGCTGGCGCGGCGAGGGCGCCGAGCACAGGGATGAGGGTGAAGTAGTGCATCGTTGGTCGCATGGTTTTACTCTCGTTTTTAGTTTTTTTGGGCAACAGCAGCCCGTTGCCGCAGCGAACGCTGCGACGCAGGGAAAAGGGTTCAGCTCAGTGAGCCGTGGGGCGGATCAGCCGCAAGGGCGGTCCGGCGACGGGCAGTTCGGACGCGCCCGGCGCAGCGGCCAGCAGCGCCTGGGTGTAACTGTTCTGCGGGCGCAACAGCACCTGTTCGGCGGTGCCGTACTCCACTACTTCACCCTGGCGCATCACGGCGATGTGGTCGCTGATCTGCGCGGCCACCCGCAGGTCATGGGTGATAAACAGGATGCTCAGGTTCAGCTGCTTCTGCAGGTCGGCCAGCAATTCCAGCACCTGTTTCTGCACCGACACATCCAGCGCCGACACGCTTTCATCGGCGATCAGCACTTGCGGGCGCATCGCCAGGGCACGGGCGATGCCGATGCGTTGGCGCTGGCCGCCGGAAAACTGCCGGGGTTTGCGCTGCAATGCATCACGCTTGAGGCCGACCTGTTCCAGCAAGTCCCCGGCCTCAGCCCAGGCGTCCTTGGCCGATAACCCACGCAATTGCGCGGCGCGAGCGATGATGTCGCCGACACGGTGGCGCGGATTCAACGAACCGTAGGGGTCCTGGAAAATCATCTGGATACGCCGCCGATTAGCCGCCAACGCCGAGCCGTTCAAGGCCAGGAAATCGGTATCGCCCACCCACACATGCCCGCTGTCGCTGTCCACCAGACGAATCGCGGCTTTGACCAGGGTGCTTTTGCCCGAGCCGGACTCGCCGACAATCGCCAGGGTCTTGCCCCGTGGCAGGTTCAGCGACACATCGCGCAGCGCCGCCACCGAGCTGCCGCCGACGGTGTAGGTCTTGGTCAGGTGCTCGATGCGCAGGGCCATTTCGCCGTCGGCACTCGGCGCATGCAGCTCCGGGTGCAGCGCCGGCACGGCTGCGATCAGTTTGCGTGTGTAGGCGTGGGCCGGTGCGTTCAGCACCTGGTCACGCTCTCCGATCTCCACCAGGCGGCCGCCTTCCATCACGGCAATGCGGTCGGCGATTTGCGCCACCACACCAAAGTCATGGGTGATGAACAGAATGCCGTGTTGCCCCCGCCCGCGCAGGTCGCGCACCAGCTTCAGCACCTGGGCCTGGGTGGTCACGTCAAGGGCGGTGGTGGGCTCGTCGGCGATCAGCAAATCAGGGTTCATCGCCAAGGCCATGGCGATCACTACGCGCTGGCATTGGCCGCCGGAAAGCTGATGGGGAAAGCTGTTGGCAATGCGCGGCGGGTCCGGCAGTTGGGTGGACTCCAGCAGCGCAAGCATGCGTTCACGGCGCTCGGCGGCGGGCATCTGCGGGGCGTGGATGTCGAAGATTTCTTCGACTTGCTTGCCGATGCGAATCGCCGGGTTCAGCGCCGCCATGGGTTCCTGGAAGATCATCGCGATGCGGTTGCCACGCAGGGCGCGCAGGCGGGGCTCATCGAGGGTGCAAATGTCATCGCCGAGAAAATCGATCACGCCGCCGGCATGTCGCAATCCCTTGGCGTAGTCGCCCATGATCGCCGCCGACAGCACGGATTTGCCCGAGCCCGACTCACCGATCACGCAGAGGATTTCGCCTTTGCGCACTTCCAGGCTGATGCCCTGCACGGCGTGGCTACGGTCGGCGCCCTTGGGCAGTTCGACGCTGAGGTTGTCGACCCGCAATACGGTTTGCTGGCTGTTCATGCTCAACTCCTTGCGCCTTGCTGCGCGTGTTCATCCAGCCCGTCGGCGAGCAGGCTCAGGCCCAGCATCAGGGTGGAGATGGCGATACACGGGAAGATCACCAGGTGCGGGAAGGAAATGGCCATGGCGCGGCCGTCGTTGATCATGCCGCCCCAGTCCGGGGTGGGCGGTGGCAGGCCTAGGCCGAGGAAGCCCAGGGCACCGATCATGATCGCGGTGTAGCCGATGCGTAGGCAGAAGTCGACGATCAGCGGCCCGCCGCAGTTGGGCAGGATTTCCACCAGCATGATGCGCAGCGAGCCTTCGCCCTGGGTAATGGCGCTGAGCACGTAGTCGCGCGAGCGGATGTCGATGGTCAACGCACGCATGATGCGGAAGATCGCCGGGGCGCTGGTAAAGGTCACCGCAATCAGGATATTCAGCGCCGACGCGCCGAGGGCGATGATGATCACGATGTACAGCACCAACACCGGGAACGACAGCACGGTGTCGGCCACGTATGAGAGCGCCGCATCCACCCAGCCGTTGAAGTAACCGGCGCACAGGCCCATGGCGATGCCCACGGCAAACGCGGTCAGCGTGGCGAGGATCGACCAGAACAGCACGGTGCGCGTGCCCCAGATCAGGCGCGAAAGGATGTCGCGGCCGATCATGTCGGTGCCGAGCAAAAAGCGTGCGCCGTCATCGCCAGCAGTCATCGGTGTGAGCAACGGCGTGAAGTTTTCCAGCGGATCATGGGGCGCCAGCCACGGCGCGCACAGGGCGATCAGCACCCAGCCGCCGACCAGTAGCAGGCCGAGCAGGGCCAGGGGATGCTTGAAGGCGTTGAGCAGGTTCATTGGCGGCCTCCGCCGAGACTGTGCAGGGTGATGCGCGGGTTGAGCCAGGTGTAGGCCAGGTCCGAGAAGATCTTGCTGATACCCACCACCACGCCGCTGATCATCGCGCAGGCTTCGATCAGGTAGACGTCATGGTTGAGCGACGCGGTGTACAGCAGCGAGCCGAAGCCCTTGTAGGCGAAAAACACCTCCACCACGATGACGTTCGACAGCAGCCACGGGATGTACAGCATGATCACCGTGACCGGCGCGATCAGCACGTTGCGTAACGCGTGGCGCAGCACAATGCGCGTAGTGGATGCACCTTTGAGCCGTGCGGTGCGGATATACGGCGCTTGCATCACTTCCACCATCGACGCGCGGGTGATACGCGCCAGATAGCCGATGCCGAACAGGCACAGCACCATCAGCGGCAGCACCAGTTCCACGGCGCTGAAGCCATCACTCATGCTGCTCACGCCGGGCAGCCAGTTGAGCCAGAACACGAAGATTGCCGAGACGAACACCGCACTGGCGAAGTCCGGGATCGAGGTGGTGACGATCGACAGGAAGGACACCAGCCGGTCGATGAAAGAGCCCTGGCGAATTCCCGCCAGGATGCCCAGGGTCAACGCTACCGGCACCATGACCAACAAGGCCAGCCCGGCCAGGGTCAGGGTTTGCCACAGGTTGGGCAGCAGCAGTTTGAGCACCGGCTCGCGAAAGTACACCGAGGTGCCCCAGTCGCCGGTCACGAAGTCCTTGAGCCACACCAGGTAGCGCCACACGAAGGGTTGGTTGTAGCCGTGTTCCAGCAGCCACGCCGCGCGCTGGTCGGCGGCGGAGTAGGGGCCGAGGACGTTGATTGCCACGTCCTCGATGTTCAACTCCAGGGCCAGGAACACAATCAGCGACACCGACAGCAGCGTCGCCAACAGCATCAGCAGTTTGCGCAATAGAAAATGAGCCATCAGGTGCATGCTCCGACGGGGAATGGGAGGTGTGTTGCGCCAGTGATTCAGGCACTCAGCCAGACATTGCCCATGGGGTAGAAGTCGGAAGGGTGCACCTGGAAGCCCTGCACCTTTTTGCTCACGGCGGTGAACTTGTCGCCCCAGAACGGCTGCACGATTACGCAGGCGTCCTGCAGGATCTGCTCGACGCTCTGCATGGCCACCGCGCGTTGTTTCGGGTCGATGATGCCCATGGCCTTGTCCAGCGCCGCGTCGAAGGCCGGGTCGCTGTAGTGGCTTTCGTTCCAGGCGCCACCGCCACGGTAGGCCAATTCCAGGGACATCACGCCGAGCGGGCGATGGGCCCAGTAGGTCAAGCTGAACGCGGCCTTGTCCCAGATCGGCCAGTACTGGGCGGCCGGCACCACTTTGAGGTTGATGCGGATCCCGGCTTCCCGGCAGTTCTGTTGCAGGATCTGCGCGCAGTCCTGTTCATAACGGCCTTGGGTATTGCCGACGATCAGGTCGATGTCCAGGCCATTGGCAAAGCCTGCTTGGGCCAGCAGTTTCTTCGCGGCGGCCACATCACGTTCACGCTTGGGCAGCGGGAAATACTCGGGGTGGGAAGGGGCCACATGATGGTCTTCGCCCAGCGTGCCCATGCCGCGATAGGCGACCTTGAGCATCTGCGCATTGTCGGCGCAGAGCACTACGGCCTTGCGCACGCGCACATCGGTGAAGGGCTTCTGGTCACAGGCCATGCGCATCACCACGGTCTGCGCGGATTTGCAGCTGAGCAATTGCGCGCCCGGCAGGCGCTTGGCCAGGTCCAGCTCGGCCACGGTGACGCGGTACAGCACGTCGACTTGGCCGGCTTGCAGGGCGGCGAGGTGGGTGGACACGTCGGTGCCCATATCGATGTAGCGCAGCTCGTCGAGGTTGGCCGGTTTGCCCCAATAGTCGGCGCGCTTGGCGAACGTCGCCTGCTTGTTCACGGCAAACGACACCAGCTTGAACGGCCCGGTGGCCAGCGGGTTTTTCGCCCAGTCATCTCCGACCTTGAAGCTGCGATGCACCAGGGCGCAGGTGAAGGCGTTGAGCATTTCCGGGATCGCCAGGATCGGCCGCTTGAGCTGCAGGCGGAACTGGTAGTCGCTGACTTTTTCGAAGGCCTTGATGTCCTGGAACGCGGTGCGGTTGACCGACTTGGAGTCGGCGGCGATCCAGCGCTGGATATTGTGCTGCACGTCGTCGACGTTAAAGCTGTCACCGTTGCTCCACTTCACGTCCTGGCGCAGGTTGAAGGTCCAGGTGGTGAGGTCCTCGGAAGGGCTCCAGCTCTCGGCCAGGTAGGGGTGGGTAATGTTATCGGCGTCGACCCAGGTCAGGTATTCCAGGGAGTTGCGCAGCAGGTTCGAGGCTTCGATCCAGGTGATCAGCATCGGGTCCTGGATTTCCTGGATGGCGCAGGCAAACCGCAGGCTGCCGCCTTGGCGGGCGGGTGTGCCGTCGGCAGCCCGGGCGTCGTTGCCCAGCAAGGCTGAACCGATGAAGGTGGAAGCACTGGCGGCAGTGATGCCGAGCAGGGCGGCGGTGCGCAGGAATTGGCGGCGGTTGATCTCGCCGCGCTGTACTTGATTGCACAGTGCGTCGACAGCAGGGTGCGGCGCGTTACCGTCCAGGGTCGCTAGAACGTTGGAGTCGGACATGGGGCTGCTCTCATGTTGTTTTTATTAGAGATGCCCGCAGTTTTGTCATCCACGCAAAGATCGACAAACGATAAATTCAGCCGTTAAACGTTCGTTAAATGCATGTTAGTTGGCGTGATCAGGGTGAGACGTCGAGATAGACGCCTTGGTTGATACAAAAAATCATGTTGGCTAGGAAATCTCCTACGGCTCGTGGGATGCTTGGCACCTTGCCAGTCGTATTCGAGTGCTCGCCATGAAACGCAAAATGCCCGGTCTCAATGCCCTCAAAGCTTTCGAAGTGGCCGGCAGTACCGGCAGTTTTACTCGGGCGGCGCAGCTGTTGAACGTGACCCAGAGCGCGGTCAGCCGCCAGGTCCGGCAGTTGGAAGAGCAATTGGGCGAGCACCTGCTGGAGCGGCGTCACCACCATCTGGAACTGACCAGCGCCGGACGCGTATTGCTGCGTGCGCTGCACCAATCGTTCGACAAGATCGAGCTGACGGTGCGCAGTATCCAGCAGAAAACCCACTCCAACCGCCTGCACATCAACGCACCGCCGACCTTCACCAGTCGTTGGTTGATGCCGCGTCTGGGGCGCCTGCGGGAAGCCCATCCCGAGCTGGAGCTGAGCATCACCACCTGTTTGCAGGACAGCCTGGCGCAGACCAGCACCCTTGATTGTGCGATTCGCTTTGGTAACGGCGAGTGGGATGGGTTGGACAGTTCGTTGTTGGTTCAGGAGCGGCACATTGCAGTGTGCGCGCCGTCGCTGTATGCCCGTGAATGCAGTGATGGGGTGGACCTTAATCGCATGACGTTGTTGCATGTGTTGGCCAGTGAGGATCAGCGGTATCTCACGTGGAAACATTGGTTGGATGCGGCGCGGATCCATGGGGTGGATACCCAGGGTGGGTATGAGTTCGATCTGTTGGATCTGGCTATTCGGGCGGCTACGGACGGGTTGGGGATTACCATTGCTGACTGGCATATGGTGGCGGCGGAGCTGGCGTCCGGGCAGTTGACCCAGGTGTTGAATGTGCATGTGGAGGGGCACCAGTCGTATTGGCTGGTGACGCGGCCGGAGCAGACGGATATGCCGCAGTTGCAGGTGTTTGGGCAGTGGTTGCAGGAGGAGATCTGGTTGGCGCAGCGGCAGTTGGAGCCTTCGACTGCGGCTGTTTGAGGGGGGGGGGGGTGATTGGGTGCATATCCGTTATTTGGGTGATGGCGGGGATTGGTTCCGCCCTTACGGCGGCTCACTTTTGAAAAGCGCAAAAGTAAGCAAAACGCTCTTGCCCCAACACTCGGCACCTCGCCTAGGCTCGGTGTGCCCGTCATCCGACACTGATTTAGGGGGCAGCCGC
>NZ_JACAQP010000044.1:0-1190 GCF_013387025.1 Pseudomonas reactans
GGATGGTCTGAAGTAGCCATGTATTTCCCCGGCATACCACCTAGCGCAACTTTTAAACTCGCCAAATGATCAAAAAACAATCAATTCGACGAGTATTTCTTACGTTTTCGCCACCCGGACCCCACTCCGGTGGCCATTTCCCGCATTACAGGCGCACCTCTCCTGCATTCGTCAGTAAATGTCGGCGCGCCATCCACAGGTTCGACAGAGCGAACAGTGTCACCAGTTGCGCCGTGTTTTTGGCCAAGCCGCGAAAGCGCACCTTGGTGTAACCGAACTGGCGCTTGATTACCCGGAACGGATGCTCGACCTTGGCGCGCACCTGAGCCTTGGCCTTTTCAATCTTGCGCTTGGCTTTGTACAGCACGCTGCGCTTATCGAGTTTTTTGTAGGTGCTGCGGCGTGCCGCCACCTGCCAGATAACTTCACGTCCTTCATGCTCGGGCCGCTTTTCGACACCGGTGTAGCCTGCATCGGCGCAGACCACGTTTTCGTCGCCATGCAGCAATTTGTCCACCTGGGTGACATCCGCCACATTGGCCGCCGTGCCCACTACGCTGTGCACCAGACCCGATTCGTCATCGGCGCCGATGTGGGCCTTCATGCCAAAATAATACTGGTTTCCCTTCTTGGTCTGGTGCATTTCCGGGTCGCGCTTGCCGTCCTTGTTCTTGGTCGAACTGGGCGCATTGATCAGCGTTGCATCGACGATGGTGCCCTGGCGCAGCGACAGGCCGCGGTCGCCCAGATAGCCATTGATGACAGCGAGGATGCCGGCCGCCAGCTCGTGTTTCTCCAGCAAGCGGCGGAAGTTGAGAATGGTGGTTTCGTCGGGGATGCGCTCCAGGTTCAGCCCGGCAAACTGGCGCAGGATCGTGGTTTCGTACAGCGCTTCCTCCATCGCTGGATCGCTGTAGCCGAACCAGTTCTGCAGCAGATGCACACGCAGCATCGCCATCAACGGGTAGGCCGGACGGCCACCTTCACCTTTCGGATAATGTGGCTCGATCAAAGCAATCAAGCCCTTCCACGGCACCACCCGATCCATCTCGATCAGGAACAACTCCTTGCGGGTTTGCTTGCGCTTGCCAGCGTACTCGGCGTCGGCGAAGGTCATCTGCTTCATCGGGAAACTCGGTGGGTGGGGTCGCGGTATTTTGCCAAATCAGAAAGTCTTTTTCAGAGTTTCC
>NZ_JACAQP010000045.1:0-101104 GCF_013387025.1 Pseudomonas reactans
TCTTTTTCAGAGTTTCCCTAGCTTATCGCCATTAGCGTTTTTGAACGGTGTGTGCCTTGATGTTTTCGCCATGGCGGCTGGCTGCAGGACTTACCTTTTGGGCACTGGGCACCGCGTGGTGGGTGCCAGCCTCGGCTGCGCAGTTGGTGCGCATCGGTGCGGCGCACTTTCCACCCTATACCGTGCGCCCGGAGCAGGGCGCCGATACGGGTTTGCTGCCGCAACTGGTCGAGGCGTTGAACGCCGCGCAAACCGATTACCAGTTTGTGTTGGTGCCCACCTCTATCCCTCGACGTTTCCGCGATTTCGAGCAGGGCCGGGTCGATATGGCTATCTTCGAAAACCCCGCCTGGGGCTGGCAGAAGATTCCTCATACCAGTGTCGACATGGGCCTGGAAGACGCCGAAATCTTCGTCGCCCAGCGTGAGCCCGGCCGTGATCAGGCTTACTTCGCTGACTTGAACGGCAAGCGCCTGGCGGTGTTCAGTGGTTATCACTACGCCTTCGCCAACTTCAACCCCGACCCCAGGTACATGGCCGAGCACTTCAATGCCACGTTGACCTACTCCCATGACAGCAACCTGCTGATGGTCGCGCGCGGGCGTGCCGACATCGCCCTGGTGACGCGTTCGTACTTGAGTGACTTCATGGTGCGCAACGCGGACATGGCCGGGCAGTTCCTGGTGTCGGAACGCATTGACCAGGTCTATCACCACTACGCCTTGCTGCGCCCGAAAGCGCCGATTACGGGGGAAGCGTTTGCCGCGTTGCTCAAGCGCTTGCGCGACGACGGCGAGATGCTGAAGATTTTCGAGCCCTATCGCATCGATGTAACCGCAGTTCCTCTGTAGGAGCGAGCTTGCTCGCGAAGAACCTGAGTGCGCCGCATTGATTCAGAATTAACGTGGCGTTCTGACGTTCTTCGCGAGCAAGCTCGCTCCTACAGTGACGGTCATCAGACCCTGCGTGCAAACGTATCGCTATGGCTGCCCGACACCTTGCGGCAGTGCACCAGCGCATCCCGGATCATGAAGTTCACCAGGGTCGGCGAGACGCCGAGTTCCTTGGCGATGTCCTTTTGCGGCACGCCGTGCAAACGGTACATCTCGAACGCGTAGCGGGTGCGTTGCGGCAGCTCCGTCAGGGCGTCGGCGATGTTTTCCAGGGTGTTGAAATTGATGTGCGAGGTTTCCGGTGAAGCGCCGTGAATAACCACATTCAAGCCTTCCTCTTCCGTCCCGGAGTATTTGAGCTCCAGGGCCTGCTTGCGGTAGTGATCGATGGCCAGGTTGCGCACGATCTGGAACAGATAACTCAATTGAGCCTTGAACGATGACGTGATCGTCGGTGCCGACTGCAGCCGGAAGTAGGCGTCCTGCACTACGTCTTCGGCACGGGAGCGGCACCCGGTAATGCGCGCCGCGATTTTCACCAGAATCAGCCGATTATCGACGAATGCCTGGAGAAGCGGTGAGTCGCACCTGCCTGTGGATACTTGTTCCGTCATGGAAATCACCTTGTCGCAAAAGAGGTTAGGGGAGGGCGTCCTTGCTGAGGCCTCCTACACATCGGGCAACAAATTATGCTGAATGATAATGATTGTCAAATGAGAAGGCGAACTAATCTTATGCTTTCTTGTTAGGTGTGAACCACGTCTCGCTCGTACCCGGCGACTAATTATTTGCCGGTGCCGTCCGTTCTTCTGGGTGACAGGTCCGTTAGCAATACGGCCAAGGATCAGCACCCGCAGGAGGACGAAATGGGTTTCTATCGTGCATACAGCGTGTTTCAGTTTGGAGTCGTCACTCAATGAGTACGCCGACCCGACTGCGCCTGTTCTGCCTGCCCTATTCGGGCGCCAGCGCCATGGTTTACGCGCGCTGGCGCCGGGCCCTGCCTGAATGGTTGCAGGTGTGCCCGCTGGAATTGCCAGGGCGTGGCATGCGCATGGACGAGCCGTTGCAGCGTGATATCAAGGCCTTGGCGGCCCAGCTCGCGGACGAAATCAGCCACGACTTGAGCGGCCCCTACGCCTTGTTCGGTCACAGCCTCGGCGGCCTGCTCGCCTTCGAATTGGCGCATGCGTTGCGTGCGCGCAACGTGCCGCCGCCGCTGGCCCTCTTCGCTTCCGGAACGGCTGGACCGGCGCGTCGCGACGTCAGCGAGTACGCCATCGAAAAGACCGACGAACAACTGATCGCCCGCCTGCGCGAGCTGCAAGGCACCGCCGAAGAAGCCTTGGCCAACCCCGAGTTGATGCAGTTGATGCTGCCGATCCTGCGCGCCGATTTCCTGCTGTGCGGCAGCTTCACCTACGGCGAGCGCGCACCGCTGGGCATGCCGATCCACGTGTTCGGCGGCAAGCAGGACAGCGTGCGCGCCGACCAGTTGCTCGACTGGCAGCTCGACGCCGCCAGCGGCTTTTCCCTGGACATGTTCGACGGCCACCACTTCTTCCTCATGCAACACGAAAGCGCCGTGCTGCGCTGCATGCGGCGCTACGCCGACGAACACCTGGCCCGCTGGCGCAATGGCGCGGCACGGTCACTCGCCGTCGGCTGAACAAGCCCCCCCGAATTCTTGAATTTCCCGTAAGCCGATTTCAGGCAGGAACCCCATGATGGACGCCTTCGAACTTCCCCGCACCCTGGTCCAGTCTCTTCAACGTCGTGCCGCGCAGACCCCGGACCAGGTCGCCTTGCGCTTCCTCGCCGAGTCCGCCGAGCACAGTGTTGTGCTCAGTTACCGCGACCTGGACCAGCGCGCTCGCACCATCGCTGCCGCCTTGCAAGCCAATGCGGACCTGGGCGACCGTGCCGTGCTGTTGTTTCCCAGCGGCCCGGATTACGTTGCGGCGTTCTTTGGTTGCCTCTACGCGGGGGTGATCGCGGTGCCGGCCTATCCACCGGAGTCCACCCGTCGCCACCATCAGGAGCGCCTGCTGTCGATCATCAGCGATGCCGAGCCGCGCCTGTTGCTGACCATCGCCAGCCTCGCCGATGGCTTGTCGCAGATCGAAAACGCGCCGCCGGTAATGAGCGTCGATAGCTTGGAAAGTGTCGGCCATTGGGTCGCCCCCGACCTGCGCCCGGACGACATCGCCTTCCTGCAATACACCTCCGGTTCCACCGCATTACCCAAGGGCGTGCAGGTCAGCCACGGCAACCTGGTCGCCAACGAAGTGCTGATCCGTCGCGGTTTTGGCATCGACCTGAACCCGGATGACGTGATCGTCAGCTGGCTGCCGCTGTACCACGATATGGGCCTGATCGGCGGCCTGCTGCAACCGATCTTCAGTGGCGTGCCCTGCGTGCTGATGTCACCGGCCTACTTCCTCGGCCGGCCGTTGCGCTGGCTGGAAGCGATCAGCGAATACGGCGGCACCATCAGCGGCGGTCCGGATTTCGCCTATCGCCTGTGCAGTGAACGGGTCAGCGAGACGGCCCTGGAACGCTTGGATCTGAGCCAATGGCGCGTGGCCTATTCCGGTTCCGAGCCGATCCGCCTCGACACCCTGGAGCGCTTCGCCGAGAAGTTCGCCACCTGCGGTTTTACCCCGAACAATTTCTTTGCCTCCTACGGTCTGGCCGAGGCGACTCTGTTTGTCGCCGGTGGCACACGTGGCCACGGCATCCCTGCGCTGCGCGTCGACGAGCAGGCCCTGGCTGCCAACCGCGCCGAACCGGGGCAGGGCAGCGCGATCATGAGCTGCGGCACCAGCCAGCCGGAACACGCGGTGCTGATCGCGGACCCCCACACCCTCACCGAGCTGGGCGACAACAGCGTCGGCGAACTCTGGGCCACTGGCCCGAGCATCGCCCACGGCTACTGGCGCAACCCCGAAGCCACCGCCAAGACCTTCGTAGAGCACGCCGGCCGTACCTGGCTGCGCACGGGCGACCTGGGCTTCATCCGTGACAGCGAGGTGTATATCACCGGTCGCCTCAAGGATTTACTGATCGTACGCGGCCACAACCTGTATCCCCAGGACATCGAGCAGACCATCGAGCGCGAAGTGGAAGTGGTGCGCAAGGGGCGGGTTGCGGCATTTGCGGTAAATGAACAGGGCCTGGAAGGCATCGGCATTGCCGCCGAAATCAGCCGCAGCGTGCAGAAAATCCTGCCGCCCGAAGCGCTGATCAAGGCGATCCGCCAAGCCGTTGCCGAGGCGTATCAAGAGGCGCCAAGCGTAGTGGTGCTGCTCAACCCCGGCGCCTTGCCGAAGACTTCCAGCGGCAAAGTGCAGCGCGCAGCCTGTGCGCTTCGTCACAAGGACGGCAGCCTCGACAGTTATGCCCAGTTCCCCGACCTGCAAGCGCAGGTGAGCGATGGGGCGCTGGAATCCGAGCTGCACAACCAGATTGCGGCGATCTGGTGTGAGCAACTGAACATCGCAAGCGTTGCCGCCGATGATCATTTCTTCCTGCTCGGCGGCAACTCCATCGCCGCCACCCAGGTGGTCGCACGCCTGCGCGAAACCCTCGGCCTGGAACTGAATCTGCGCATGCTGTTCGAAGCGCCGACCCTGGAAGGCTTCGCCGCCAACGTCGCGCAGTTGCAGCAAGACGGTGGCGTCGCCCAAGGCGCGATTCACCGCCTGTCGCGCCAAGAGGAATTGCCCCAATCCTTGGCGCAGAACCGCCTGTGGATCACCTGGCAGCTGGACCCGCACAGCAGCGCCTACACCATCCCCGGCGCCCTGCGCCTGCGCGGCGAGTTGGATGAAGACGCCGTGCGCGCCAGCTTCCAGCAATTGATCCAGCGCCACGAAGCCCTGCGTACGCGCTTCTACGAGCGCGACGGCCAGGCTTTCCAGCGTGTCGACGCCAAGGCGGATTTCGAGCTGCAAGTCATCGACCTCAGCGACCTCCCCGTTGCCGAGCGCGAAGCCCGTGCGCAACAGATCCGCGAAGACGAAGCACGTACCCAGTTCGACCTGGAAAAAGGCCCGCTGCTGTGGGTGACGCTGGTGCGCCTGGACGATGAAGATCACCAACTGCTGGTGACGCTGCACCACATCATCGCCGACGGCTGGTCGCTGAACATTTTGATCGACGAATTCTCGCGCCTCTACGCCGCCGCAGCCCAGGGCCAAACCCTGGAACTGCCGCCCCTGGCCCTGCAATACGCCGACTACGGCAGTTGGCAGCGCCAATGGCTGGCCGAAGGGGAAGCCCAGCGTCAACTGGCGTACTGGAAAGCGCAGCTGGGTGAGGAGCATCCCACCCTCAGCCTGGCGACCGACCACCCGCGCTCGGCACACCACCGTCACAGTGCCTCACGCCACACCGTGCGCCTTGGCGCGAGCCTCAGCGAAGCGATTCGCCAGACCGCCCAGGCCAACGAATCCACGCCATTCATGCTGCTGTTGGCGGCATTCCAAAGCCTGCTGCATCGCTACAGCGGCCAGCGCGACATTCGCATCGGCGTGCCCAACGCCAACCGCCCGCGCCAGGAAACCCAAGGCCTGGTCGGCTTCTTCATCAACACCCTCGTGTTGCGTGCCGAGCTGGATGGACGCCTGCCGTTCAACGCGCTATTAGCCGCGACACGCCAGGCGGCGCTGGGTGCCCAAGCCCATCAGGACCTGCCGTTCGAACAACTGCTGGAAGCCTTCCCGCAGGCCCGCGAGCAGGGCTTGTTCCAGGTCATGTTCAACCACCAGCAGCGCGACCTCAGCGCGTTGCGCCGCCTACCGGGCATGCTCGCCGACGAGCTGCCGTGGCATAGCCGCGAAGCCAAGTTCGACCTGCAACTGCACACCGAAGAAGACCGCAACGGGCGCCTGGGCCTGTCGTTCGACTACGCCGATGAGCTGTTCGAAAACGCGACCATCCAGCGCCTGGCCGAGCACTACATCAACCTGTTGCACGCCGTCTGCGAACAGCCCGAGCAAGCCATCGGTGACCTTGCGCTGATGCAGCACGACGAACAGGCGCTTTACAGCGAAGCACCCTGCGCGCCAGCCCAGCAGTGGCTGCCGGAGCTGCTCAACCAGCAGACCTCGGACGCCACCGCGCTGGTCTGGGACGGCGGCAGCCTGACCTTCGCCCAACTGCACACCCAGGCCAACCGCCTGGCCCATTACCTGCGCGACAAAGGCGTCGGCCCGGACGTGTGCGTGGCCATCGCCGCCGAGCGTTCGCCGCAATTGCTGGTCGGCCTGCTGGCGATCATCAAGGCCGGTGGCGCCTACGTGCCGCTGGATCCGGATTACCCCGCCGAGCGCCTGGCCTACATGCTCAAGGACAGTGGCGTACACCTGCTGTTGACCCAGACCGCGCTGCTGGAACAGGTGCCGAGTGCCGAAGGCGTTTGCGTGATCGCCATGGACAGCCTGCACCTCGATAGCTGGCCAACCCAGTCGCCCGGCCTGCACCTGCACGGCGATAACCTCGCCTACGTGATCTACACCTCCGGTTCCACCGGCCAGCCCAAAGGCGTGGGTAATACGCATGCGGCGTTGGCCGAGCGCTTGCAGTGGATGCAGGCTACGTATCAACTCAATGACACCGACGTGCTGATGCAAAAGGCGCCGATCAGTTTTGACGTGTCGGTGTGGGAATGCTTCTGGCCACTGATTACCGGGTGCCGCCTGGTGCTGGCTGGCCCTGGTGAGCATCGCGATCCGCACCGCATCGCGCAGTTGGTGCAGGAACACGGCGTGACCACGCTGCACTTTGTGCCGCCGCTGTTGCAGTTGTTTATCGACGAACCGTTGGTGGCTGAATGCACCAGCCTGCGTCGCCTGTTCTCAGGTGGTGAAGCCTTGCCCGCCGAGTTGCGTAACCGCGTGTTGGCACAGTTGCCAGCGGTGCAATTGCACAACCGTTATGGCCCGACCGAAACCGCGATCAACGTGACTCACTGGCACTGCCGCGCCGAAGACGGCGAGCGTTCGCCGATTGGCCGGCCGCTGGGCAATGTGATCTGCCGTGTGCTGGATGAACAGCTCAACCCTGTGCCGCTGGGCGTGCCGGGTGAGTTGTGCATCGGCGGCATCGGCCTGGCCCGCGGTTACCTCGGGCGTGCCGGGTTGACGGCGGAGCGTTTTGTTGCCGACCAGCAGGGGGCGCGCCTGTATCGCACCGGCGACCGTGCGCGCTGGAGCGCCGACGGCGTGATCGAGTACCTCGGTCGGCTCGATCAGCAGGTCAAGCTGCGCGGCTTTCGTGTGGAGCCGGAAGAAATCGAAGCGCGCATGCTCGCCCTGGAGGGTATCGCCCAAGCCGTGGTGCGGGTGCGTGACGGGCAGTTGATCGGTTACTTCACCGCCCAGGGCGAACTGGATGAGGAGGCTGTAAAAACCGCCCTGGCCGCCGAGCTGCCGGAGTACATGGTGCCCGCGCTGCTGATACGTCTGGACGCCATGCCGCTGAGCCCCAGCGGCAAGCTGGACCACCGTGCATTGCCGGAACCGGTGTGGCAAGTGCGTGAGCACGTCGAACCTGAAACCCCGCTGCAACAGCAGATCGCCGCCATCTGGCGCGAAGTGCTCGGCCTGCCAGGCATTGGTCTGCGCGATGACTTCTTCGCCCTCGGCGGCCACTCGTTGCTGGCCACGCAGATCATCTCTCGCACCCGCCACGCGTGTGACGTCGAGCTGCCGTTGCGCACCCTGTTCGAAGCCAGTGAGTTGGGGGCGTTTGCCGAGCAGGTCGGCCTGATCCAAGCATCGGGCCAGCGCAACCAACAGACTGCCATCGCCAAGGTCGACCGCAGCCAACCGGTGCCGTTGTCCTATTCCCAGCAGCGCATGTGGTTCCTGTGGCAGATGGAACCGGACAGCCCGGCCTACAACGTCGGCGGCATGGCGCGTTTGCGCGGCGTGCTGGATGTGGGGCGTTTCGAGGCAGCGTTGCAAGCGCTGATCATGCGTCATGAAACCCTGCGCACGACGTTTCCGAGCGTCGACGGTGTGGCCTATCAGAAGGTTTCGCCGCAAACCGGACTGCGCATGGACTGGCAGGATTTTTCCGCGCTGAGCGAAACCGAACGCCAACCGCGCCTGCAACAACTGGCCGATCATGAGGCGCACACGCCGTTCAACCTGGAAACCGGGCCGTTGCTGCGTGCGTGCCTGGTCAAGGCCGGCGAGCAGGAACACTACCTGGTATTGACCCTGCACCATATCGTCACCGAAGGCTGGGCCATGGACATCTTTGCCCGTGAACTCAGCGCCTTGTACGAAGCCTTTATCGACGAGCGCGACTCACCGCTGGCGCCGCTGCCCGTGCAATACCTCGACTACAGCGTGTGGCAGCGCCAGTGGCTGGAGTCCGGCGAACGCCAGCGCCAGCTGGATTACTGGACCGCGCAACTGGGCAATGAACACCCGCTGCTGGAACTGCCCGGCGACCGTCCGCGTCCGCCTGTGCAAAGCCACCAGGGCGAGTTGTATCGCTTCGACCTCAGCGACGACCTTGCGGCCCGCGTACGTGCCTTCGATGCCGAACGCGGCCTTACCCTGTTCATGACCATGACCGCCACCCTGGCTGTGTTGCTCTACCGCTACAGCGGCCAGACCGACCTGCGCATCGGCGCTCCGGTCGCCAACCGCATTCGCCCGGAAAGCGAAGGCCTGATCGGCGCGTTCCTCAACACCCAGGTGCTGCGTTGCCAGCTCAATGGGCAGATGAATGTCGCAGAGTTGTTCGAGCAGGTGCGCCACACCGTGATCGAGGGCCAGTCCCATCAAGACCTGCCATTCGACCATTTGGTGGAAGCCCTGCAACCCCCGCGCAGCGCGGCGTACAACCCGCTGTTCCAGGTGATGTGCAACGTGCAGCGCTGGGAGTTCCAACAGAGCCGCCAACTGGCCGGCATGACCGTTGAATACCTGGCCAACGATGCCCGAGCGACCAAGTTCGACCTCAACCTGGAAGTCACCGACCTCGATCATCGGCTGGGTTGCTGCCTGACCTACAGCACCGACCTGTTCGATGAGCCGCGCATTGCGCGCATGGCCGAGCATTGGCGTAACCTGCTGGAAGCCTTGATCGCGGATCCGCAGCAACGCCTCAGCGAATTGCCGTTGTTGGGCGCCGATGAACAGCGTGTATTGCAAGACAGCCTGGGCGTCGAGAAAGGTGAGCACCGTCTCGACCAGTGCATCCACCCACTGTTCAGCCAGCAAGCGGCAGTGCGTGGCGATGCGCCGGCGCTGACCTTTGCCGGCGTTACCCTCAGCTACCGCGAACTCGACGCCCGCGCCAACCGCCTGGCCTGGATGCTGCGCGAACGTGGCGTCGGCCCGCAGGTGCGTGTCGGCCTGGCGTTGCCGCGCTCCCTGGAAATGGTCATCGGCCTGCTGGCGATCCTCAAGGCGGGCGGCGCCTATGTGCCGCTGGACCCGGAATACCCGCTGGACCGCCTGCACTACATGATCGAAGACAGTGGTATCGGCCTGCTGCTCAGCGATGCGGCGATGTTCGAAGCCCTCGGCGAGTTGCCTGCCACCGTCGCGTGCTGGTGCCTGGAAGATGACTCGCCAGTGCTGGCCAACTACCCGGCCGATGCGCTGCCGTTTACCAGCCTGCCGCAACACCAGGCGTACTTGATCTACACCTCCGGCTCCACCGGCAAGCCGAAAGGCGTGGTGGTGTCCCACGGTGAGATCGCCATGCATTGCGCGGCGGTGATCGAGCGGTTTGGCATGCGCGCGGAGGACTGCGAGCTGCACTTCTATTCGATCAACTTTGACGCCGCCACCGAGCGCCTGTTGGTGCCGCTGCTCAGCGGCGCGCAGGTGGTGTTGCGGGCTCAAGGCCAGTGGGATGCAGAAGAAATCTGCGGGCTGATCCGCACCCATGGCATCAACATCCTGGGCTTCACCCCGAGCTACGGCAGCCAGTTGGCGCAGTGGTTGGCCACTCAGCAGCAGACCTTGCCGGTGCGCATGTGCATCACCGGCGGCGAAGCCCTCACCGGCGAACACTTGCAGCGCATCCGTGCCGCGTTCCAGCCGCAGGTGTTCTTCAACGCCTATGGCCCGACTGAAACCGTGGTGATGCCGCTGGCCAGCCTTGCACCGGAGCAGTTGGAGGAGGGCGCCGCCAGCGTGCCGATCGGCAGCATCATCGGTGACCGCGTGGCTTACATTCTCGACGCCGACCTGGCCCTGGTGCCGCAAGGCGCGACCGGCGAGTTGTGCGTCGGCGGCGCCGGCCTGGCCCAGGGGTATCACCAGCGTCCGGGCATGACGGCGGAACGGTTTGTCGCGGACCCGTTTGCGCGCAACGGCGGGCGCCTGTACCGCACCGGTGACCTGGTGCGCCAACGCGCCGATGGCCTGGTGGAGTACCTGGGACGGATCGACCATCAGGTGAAAGTCCGTGGTTTCCGTATCGAATTGGGCGAGATCGAAACCCGTCTGCTGGAACATGCAGCCGTGCGCGAAGCGGTGGTGCTGGCGCTGGATTCGCCGAGCGGCAAACAGTTGGTGGCGTATTTGGTCAGCGATGCCGAGCACGGCGCGCTGCGTGACGCGCTGAAGGCCCATCTCAAGGCGCAACTGCCGGACTACATGGTGCCCGCGCACTTGATCGTGCTGGACAGCATGCCGCTGACCGCCAACGGAAAACTTGATCGCCGTGCCCTGCCGCAACCAGATCCTGAGGCGAACCGCCAGCAGTACGTGGCACCGCGCAACGAACTGGAAAGCACCCTGGCTGCGATCTGGTGTGCTGTACTGAACGTGCAGCAAGTCGGCCTGGACGATAACTTCTTTGAGCTGGGTGGCGACTCGATCCTGTCGATCCAGGTGGTCAGCCGTGCGCGGCAGGCCGGGATTCATTTCAGCCCGCGTGACCTGTTCCAGCACCAGACCGTGCAGACCCTGGCCGCCGTAGCCACGCGCTCCGAGCAAATCACCGCAGAGCAAGGCGTGCTTACCGGCCCTTCGGGCCTGACGCCAATCCAGCATTGGTTCTTCGACACCGAGATCCCGAATCCTCAGCACTGGAACCAGGCGCTGGTCCTCAAGCCGCTGCAACTGCTCGACCCGCATCGCCTGGAGCAAGCGCTGCTGGCAGTGCTGGAACATCACGACGCCCTGCGCCTGAGCTTCTGCCAGCGCGACGCGCAATGGCACGCCGAGCATTTGGCCGTGCCGGAAGGCGGCGTGTTGATGCAGGCGCAAGTGCGCGACATGGCGCACTGCACCGCGCTGTTCACCGACACCCAACGCAGCCTCGACCTGCAACACGGCCCGCTGCTGCGCGCCTTGCTGGTGGACGGTCCCGAGGGGCAGCAACGCCTGCTGATCGCGATCCATCACCTGGTGGTGGATGGCGTGTCGTGGCGTGTGTTGTTGGAAGACCTGCAAAACGTCTACCGCCAACTCAGCGACGGTCAGTCCGTCAGCCTGCCGGCCAAAACCAGCGCGTTGCGTGACTGGGCGGCGCGTTTGCAAGCCTACGCCGGCAGCGAATCCCTGCGTGAAGAGTTGAGCGTCTGGCAAGACCAATTGGCTGGGCCGGAAACCGTATTGCCAGTGGCCCGTCCACAAGGCTCGCTGCGCAACCGCGATGCCGACACCGTCAGCGTGCGCCTGGATGCCGAACACACCCGCCAATTACTGCAGCAGGCGCCAAGTGCCTACCGCACCCAGGTCAACGACCTGTTGCTGACCGCCTTGGCCCGTGCGGTGTGCCGCTGGAGCGGCCACGCTTCGGCGTTGATCCAACTGGAAGGCCACGGCCGCGAGACCCTGTTCGATGAAATCGACCTGACCCGCAGCGTCGGCTGGTTCACCAGTGCCTATCCGCTGCGCCTGACCCCGCACGCCGGGCAGGCCGATTCGATCAAGGCGATCAAGGAGCAACTGCGCGGCGTGCCACATAAAGGCCTGGGCTATGGCGTGCTGCGCTACCTGGCCGATGACCTGTGCAAACAGAGCATGGCTGCGCTGCCGAGCGCACAGATCACCTTCAACTACCTCGGTCAGTTCGACCAGAGCTTCGGCGCTGACGCGCTGTTCCACCCGCTGGACGAGCCCGCCGGCCTGGCCCATGACCCGGACGCGCCGCTGCCCAACGAGTTGAGCGTCGACAGCCAGGTGTACGGCGGTGAACTGGTGCTGCGCTGGACCTTCAGCCGCGAGCGTCACGATCAACAGAGCATCCATGAACTGGCGGATGCCTACCTCGCTGAGCTGCAAAGCCTGGTCGCGCATTGCCTGCAAGACGATGCCGGTGGCCTCACGCCGTCCGACTTCCCGCTGGCGCACTTGACCCAATCGCAACTCGACAGCCTGCCGATTGCCGCCAGCGCCATCGAAGACGTCTACCCGCTGACCCCCATGCAGGAAGGCCTGCTGCTGCACACCCTGTTGGAGCCCGGCACCGGCCTCTACTACATGCAAGACCGTTACCGCATCAACAGCGCGCTCGACCCCGAGCGTTTCGCCCAGGCCTGGCAGGCGGTGATCGCCCGCCACGAAGCCCTGCGCGCTTCGTTCTGCTGGAACGTCGGCGAAGACATGCTGCAAGTGATCCACAAACCGGGCAGCACGCCGATTGAGTACCTGGACTGGAGCAACGACCCGGAAAGCGAACAGGAACCACGCCTGCAAGCGCTGCTCAAGCAAGAGCGCGAAGCCGGTTTCGATCTGCTCAACCAGGCACCGTTCCACCTGCGCCTGATCCGCGTCGGCGCCGAGCGCTACTGGTTCATGATGAGCAACCACCACATCCTTATCGATGCCTGGTGCCGTTCGTTGCTGATGAATGACTTCTTCGAGCTCTACATGGCCCTCGGTGAAGGCCGCGACGCGCAACTGGCCACACCGCCGCGTTATCGCGACTACATCGCCTGGCTGCAACGCCAGAACCTCAACGAAGCACGCCAATGGTGGCAGCAGAACCTGCAAGGCTTCGAACGCACCACGCCGATCCCGAGCGACCGGCCGTTCCTGCGTGAGCACGCGGGCCACAGCGGCGGCATGGTGGTGGGCGACTGCTACACCCGCCTCGAAGCCCACGACGGTGCGCAACTGCGCGAGCTGGCCCAGGCTCACCAACTGACCGTCAACACTTTTGCCCAGGCGGCATGGGCGCTGGTGCTGCGTCGCCTGAGCGGCGATCGCGACGTGTTGTTCGGTGTGACCGTGGCCGGCCGCCCGGTGGAAATGCCGGAGATGCAACGCACCGTCGGCCTGTTCATCAACAGCATCGCCCTGCGCGTGAAACTGCCCGAGGACGACCAGCGTTGCAGCGTGCGTCAGTGGTTGAGTGGCTTGCTCGACAGCAATATGCAACTGCGCGAGTACGAATACCTGCCGCTGGTGACGATCCAGGAACACAGCGAACTACCCAAGGGCCAGCCGCTGTTCGACAGCCTGTTCGTGTTCGAAAACGCCCCGGTGGAAGTCTCGGTGCTGGACCGCGCACAAAGCCTGAATGCCACCTCGGACTCCGGCCGCACCCACACCAACTTCCCGCTGACGGCCGTGTGCTATCCGGGCGATGACCTGGGCTTGCACCTGTCCTACGACCAGCGCTACTTCGACGAAACCACCGTGCAAGGCATGCTCGGCGAGTTCAAGCGCCTGCTGCTGGCGTTGGTCCAAGGCTTCCATGGCGACATGGCCGACCTGCCGCTGATTGGCGAGCAGGAGCGTGAGTTCCTGGTGGAGGGCTGCAACCAGAGTGAGCATGTTTACCCGCTGGAGCGCAGCTACATCGAACTGTTCGAAGAACAGGTCGCCGCGCACCCGCAGCGCATTGCCGCCAGTTGCCTTGATCAGCAATGGAGCTATGACGAACTGAACCGCCGCAGCAATGGCCTCGGCCATGCGCTGATAGCCGCGGGTGTCGGTCTGGATCAGCCGGTGGCATTGCTGGCCGAACGTAATCTCGACCTGCTCGGCATGATCATCGGCAGCTTCAAGGCCGGTGCCGGCTACTTGCCGCTGGACCCAGGCCTGCCAAGCCAGCGCCTGCGCAGCATCATCGATTTGAGCCGCACGCCATTGCTGGTCTGCACCGAAGCGTCCCGCGAGCAGGCCATCGAGTTGCTGGAGGGTTTCGACAGCCAGTTGCTGGTGTGGGAAGAAATACCGGCACGTGGCGAAAACCCCGGCATCTACAGTGGCCCGGACAACCTGGCCTACGTGATCTACACCTCGGGCTCGACCGGCCTGCCCAAGGGCGTGATGGTGGAACAGCGCGGCATGCTCAATAACCAGTTGAGCAAGGTGCCGTACCTGGCCTTGAGTGACGCGGATGTGATCGCGCAGACCGCGTCGCAGAGCTTCGATATTTCCGTGTGGCAGTTCCTTGCCGCGCCGTTGTTTGGCGCGAGGGTGGATATCGTGCCGAACACCATCGCGCATGATCCCCAAGGCCTGCTGGAACACGTTCAGACCCAAGGGATCACCGTGCTGGAAAGCGTGCCATCACTGATCCAGGGCATGTTGGCCCAGGACCGCATCAGCCTGGATGGCCTGCGCTGGATGCTGCCAACCGGCGAAGCGATGCCACCGGAGCTGGCGCATCAGTGGTTGTTGCGTTACCCCGAGATCGGGCTGGTGAACGCTTATGGTCCGGCGGAATGTTCCGATGATGTGGCGTTCTATCGCGTCGACCTGGCGTCGACCCGTGGCACCTACTTGCCGATTGGTACGCCGACTGACAACAACCGTTTATACCTGCTCGATGGCGCCCTGGAACTGGTGCCGCAAGGCGCGGTGGGTGAGTTGTGCGTCGCCGGTACCGGCGTCGGTCGCGGCTACGTCAGTGACCCGCTGCGCACCGCGCCGGTGTTTGTGCCAAACCCCTTCGGTGCTCCGGGCGAACGCCTCTACCGCACCGGCGACCTCGCGCGCCGGCGCAGTGACGGCGTGCTGGAGTACGTCGGGCGTGTCGACCATCAAGTGAAGATTCGCGGCTACCGCATTGAACTGGGTGAAATCGAAGCGCGCCTGCACGAACAACTGGAATTGCGCGATGCGGCGGTGGGCGTGCAGGAAGGCGTCAACGGCAAGCACCTGGTCGGCTACCTGGTGGCGGCGGATGAGGCACTGAACCCAAGCGAACGCCTGGACCGCATCAAGCAACGCCTGCGTGCCGAACTGCCGGAATACATGGTGCCGCTGCACTGGCTGTGGCTCGACCGCCTGCCGCTCAACGCCAACGGCAAACTCGACCGCAAGGCACTCCCGGCCCTGGAGATCGGCCAGTTGCACAGCCAGGACTACCTGGCGCCGCGCACCGAGCTGGAAACCACCTTGGCCGCGATCTGGGCCGAAGTGCTGAAGGTTGAGCGGGTAGGGGTCGAAGACAACTTCTTTGAACTGGGCGGGCATTCGTTGCTGGCGACGCAGATTGCCTCGCGGGTGCAGAAGACGTTGCAGCGGGATGTGCCGCTGCGGGCGATGTTCGAGTGCAGCACGGTGGGGGAATTGGCCGAGTATATCGATGGGCTGGCAGCGAATGAGATCAGCGCCGAGAAGGTGGATCGGTTGAGTGATTTGATGGCGGAGTTGGAGGGGCTTTAATTTTCGCTGTCAGTCAAGGCCTCATCGGGGGCAAGCCCCCTCCCACACTTGGAATGAATTTCCAATGTGGGAGGGGCTTGCGCCCGATGGCTTCAGTCAAGGCGCCGCCTACTTCGGCCCAAGAATCTTCACCAGCTTCTCCGGCGAAGGCGCCCCTTGCTGTTGCTGCAACCCACCCTTGTCATCCAGATAGAAAATCGCCGGCGTCGCCGACAACTCCAGCTCATCCATCAACTTCATATTCCCATCAAGCTTGGCCTCGATATCCGCCGGGATCTTGTCCAGTGCCTGCAACTTGCTGCCTTTACCGGCGGCTTCGTGTTCTTCCAAGGCCTTTTGCGGGTCCTTGGCGGCAAACAGCGCGGCGGATTTGCCTGGGCTGTCTTCGCGGATGATGCCGACCATGATGTGGCGCAACTGCACCTTGCCGGCCTTCACCCACGGACGCGCCTGTTCCCAGAACATGTTGCAGTACGGGCAATTCGGGTCGCTGAACAGGTAGACGATGCGTGGCGCTTTAACGTCGCCGTCCTGGATCCAGCTGCTTTTTTCCATCTTGGCCCAGACTTCCTTGGCCATCGGCGCGTACACCAGCTTCTCCAGGGGCGCGCTGCTCAGGTCGTTGCCCTGGGCGTCGTACAGGTTGCCGGCGATCACGCTTTTGCCGTCGGCGGTCAGGTACAGGGCCATGCCACGGTTCTGGTACTGGGCGGCGTAGCCGGTGAGGCCGCTGGGGGCGTCGAACTTGCCGAGAATCTTGGCGCCCTTGGCTTCGATCTGTTTGATCGGTGCCGGCCAGTCTTCGGCCTGGGCCAGGGTGGCCGCGAGCGTCAGCGGCAGCGAGATCAGCAGGTGACGGAGGCTTGGCATGTCGGTTTCCTTAGTGTGGCGTCGAAGGGTTCCATGGCACGGGCCAGGCTGGCCTGGGACAGTTCACCGAGGTGGCTGTTGATCAGGCGCCCATCGGCTTGGTAGAACAGGGTGGTCGGTAAGGCCATCGAGCCAACGGCCTGGCCGAGGCGGCCGCTGGCGTCGAATAGCACGTTGTCGAGGGTCAGGCCTTGGGTAGCGAGGAAGGTGCTGACGCTCTGCATGCTTTCGGCCTGGTTGACGAACAGGAAGGTCACGTCGGGGCGTTGATGTTGGGCTCTTTCCAACACCGGCATCTCGCGACGGCACGGCGGGCACCAGGTGGCCCACAGGTTGATCACCAGCGGGCCACCTTTGTAATCGGCCAGTTGCACCACGTCGCCATTGGCGTTGCGCAGGGTGATGTCCGGTAGTTGCGAGCCTTTGTCGTACAGGCTCAGGGACAGACTGGTCAGGCCCCAGAACGCCAGGCCGGTGATCACCCCGGCGCCCAGCGGCTTGCGCAGGGCAGGGCGGCGCCAGCCGTAGAGCAGCGCACCCAGGATCAGCGCGATCACACCCGGCCAGGCGAGGAAACCGCCGTCACGCAGGTCGACCATCTGCAGCGGCGCGTGGCTGTAATCACTCCAGTACATCAGCACAAAGCTGACGCGGGCCACCAGCATGCCCAGCAGGAACAGGCTGAACAGCACCGATTCCGGGTTTTCACCGCCACGCTTGGCCACGCGCCAGCCCACCAGGGTGGCGAGAATCAGCGCGCTGATCAGCAGGATGTGATTCAGGGCGATGGCGAAGGTGCCGATGGTCAGGGTCAGCATTCAGAGGGCGTCCCGGGTGTGCGTCCAGCGTTGCAGGAAGGCGGCGGCATCCACTTCGCCGGTGATGCGTTGGGCGCGGCGTTCTTCACCGTCCGGGCCGATCCACACGAAGCTCGGCGGGCCAGGGACTTTATAGCGGCCGAGCAGCTCGCGGCTGGCGGCGTTGTCGGCGGTGACGTCCAGGCGCAGCAGGCGTACGTCTTTCAGGGCGTCCATCACTTCGGGTTTACCGAACACCTGTTTTTCCATGATCTTGCACGACACGCACCAGTCGGCGTAGTAGTCCACCAGCACCCACTGGCCTTGGGCCTTGGCGCTGTCGAGTTGGCTTTGCAGCACGGCCGGGTCATTAATCGTCATGAAGGCGTCGTGGGCGCTCGGTGCGGCGGCGGTCCGCGAGCCGCTGTAGACCTTCAACGGTTGCCACAGGTCATCGCTGCCACCCGCTGCGCCCACCACCAGCACCGCGCCCCACAGGCCAAGCACCAGAGAACCGGCGCCAAACACCTTGGCGGCCAGGCCGTATTCGCGGGCCAGGGTCCAGCCGCAGTAGGCCATGATCAGCGCGAGTACGCCCCACAGGCCGATCCACAGGTTTTCGCCGACCACCGGGCGGATCATCAGTACAGCCGTGCCGAGGAACAGGAAGCCGAAGATGCCCTTGAGCACATTCATCCAGGTGCCTGGCTTAGGCAGGAAGCGATTGCCCACGGTCACCAGCAGCAACAGCGGAATACCGATGCCGATGCCCATGGCGAACAGGATCAGGCCACCGTGCAGCGCATTGCCGCTCTGGGCGATGTAGAGCAGGGCGCCGGCCAGGGGCGCGGTCATGCACGGGCCCACCAACAGGCCGGACAGCGCACCGAGAATCCCTGCGCCCACCAGGCTGCCGCCGCTTTGCTGGCGGCTGACGTTGTCCAGGCGGTCGCGCAGGAACGCTGGCAGTTGCAGTTCAAAGAAGCCGAACATCGGCAAGGCGAGGATCACGAACAGCGCAGCGAAACTGCCGAGGATCCATGGGGTTTGCAGGAGCGCGGCGAGGTTGGCGCCAAGCAACGCAGCCAATACGCCGAGTGCGGCATACACCAGCGCCATGCACACGACGTAGCTGCTGGCCAGGGCAAACCCGCGACGCGGGCTGGCGCCACTGCCTACCACCAAACCGGCGAGAATCGGCAGCATCGGCAATGAACACGGGGCAAAGGCCAACAGCAATCCCAAGCCAAAGAATATCAGCAGGCTCCAGCCCAGGCTGCGCTGCTGCAGGCCACTGGCCAGACTCTGATCCTGAGCTTCGGCGGTGGCGGCGACGGCCGGGTTCCCGCCCAGGTCCACGGTAATCGACTGCGGCGGATAGCACAGGCCCGCATCGGCGCAGCCCTGCCAGCCAAGGTTGACCTGGCCGGTGGCGCCGGCCGGGATTTTCACCTCCAGGCCCTGGCGATACACCTCCTGGTCGCCGAAGAATTCATCGCTATGGGCCTCGCCTTGCGGCAGCGCGGGCTTTTCCGCCAGGCCGTCGAACTTCATGCGCTGCTTGTACAGGTAATAACCGTCGGCAATCTGCCAATACAGCTGGGTCTCGCCACTTTCAAGACGTTCGGAGGTAAAGGTGAAGGCTTTGCCCACCGGGAGGAAATCGGGTTTGGTCTCAAACGGATTGCCCGGCGCGGCCTGGGCGAACCCCGCGAACAACACCAGCAGAAAGGTAAACAGATGCCGCATGGTCAAGCCTTAGTTCGATGCAAGTAGGCACACAATGTGTGGCGTTGATTAACCGATGATTAACCGAGGCTATTCTAGATTGAGTGTGGGGGGTTTAGCGGCATAATCTGCAGTTAATCCACGGCACTTTTAATCACCCGATCTTTCATGAAGGGTTCACCATGCACGTACTGGTCTGTGAAGACGACGAACTGATCGCCAGCGGCATCGTGGCCGGCCTGACCGCACAAGGTTTTACCGTGGAGCGTGTGGCCTCGGCCGGCGCCGCGCGCGCGATGCTCAGGGCGGCCACGTTCGACATCATGGTGCTCGACCTCGGCCTGCCGGACGAAGACGGCCTCAAGCTGCTGCAGCAACAGCGCAGCCAGGGGCTGGAGATTCCGGTGCTGATCCTCACGGCGCGCGATTCGGTGACCAACCGTGTCGACGGCCTGCAAGCCGGCGCCGATGACTACCTGCTCAAACCCTTCGACCTGCGCGAACTCGCCGCCCGCCTGCAAACCCTGCTGCGACGGGTGGCGGGGCGCAGCGTCAACCTGATCGAACATGGCCGCCTGGCCTACGACCCCAGCAGCCGCGAAACCTTCCTGGGCGGCGAGCCGGTGGACCTGTCGCGCCGCGAACAGGCGCTGCTGCAAGCCTTGCTGCACAACAAAGGCCGGGTGCTGTCCAGCGAGCAACTCAAGGACAGCGTCTACGGTTTCAATGACGAGTTGGAAAGCAACGCCCTCAACGTGCATATCCACCACCTGCGGCGCAAATTGGGCAATGGCATCGTCGAGACCGTGCGCGGCCTGGGTTATCGCCTGGGCCCGGCGGATGGGGGCGAGGACGCATCGTGAAAAGCCTGCGCCTGCGCCTGACGTTCAAGCTGGGCGCCGCTTTTGTGTTGATCTGGGCCCTGGCCGCGGCCTGGATGCTCAACGATCTGCGCAACCAGATGATGTTCTCCCTCGACCAACGCCTGGTGGCGTCGGCGCGCATGGTGGCGGGGCTGACCGAGCAGATGCCCGGCCTGGCCAGTGTGAGCGGCGGAGCGCATTTCCATGGGGCACAACTGAATGTGCCAGGTGGCATGGCGTGCCAGGTCAGTTCCTTGCGTGGCGAAGTGCTGGCGCGTAGTCATGCCACGCCGGATGAAGGCCTGGAATCGCGCCAGAGTGGCTTTCGTGATCAGGTGATTGATGGCGTGAATTGGCGCAGTTTCACCCTGTCCCGTGGCGATCTTTTGATTACCACCGCCGACCGTCAGGTGGAGCGTGAGGCGTTGAACCTGTCGATCCTGCTGGCCGCTTCGGTGCCGGTCGGCGTGGCAATGCTTGGCTGCCTGTGCCTGCTGTGGCTGGGCATCGGCCAGAGCCTGCTGCCGCTCAACCGCATGCGTGACGCCTTGATGCGGCGCAGTGCGGACTCCCTGGAACCGCTGCAGATCCACCCATTGCCCAGCGAACTCAAGCCACTGCTCGACACCCAGAACCAACTGTTGCAACGCATCGCCAAGACCATCGAGCGCGAGCGCCGCCTCACCGGCGACGCCGCCCATGAACTGCGCAGCCCGTTGACAGCGATCAAGACCCACCTGCAAGTGGCGCGCATGACCGACGGCGCAGCCCGCGACCAATCCCTGGCCCATGCCGAGGAGGGCGCTGACCGCCTGCATCGCACCCTGGAGCAATTGCTGCTGCTGGCGCGGGTGGAGGGCAACCTGTCATTTGACGATGGCATGCACTCCAGTGCCGAGGACGTGGCACGGCTGGCCATCCAGGATGCCAATGCCGGTGATAACTCGCGCATCGACCTGATCCTGCCGGATAACCTCTCGGTTACCCCGGTGGAAATGCCGGTGGGCCTGGCGGTCGCGGCCCTGCGCAACCTGCTGGACAACGCCCTGCGCCACACGCCGGCGGATACGCGGGTGGAACTCAGCGTGTTGACCGAAGCCGATAACGTCGTGTTTCACGTGCGTGACCACGGCCAGCAGATTTCGCCGGAGGACCTGCAATACCTGACCCAACGCTTCTGGCGTAATGGCAACAGCGAAGGCTGCGGCCTGGGTCTGGCGATCGTGCAAGCGATCGTGCAGCGCTGCTCCTGCTCGCTGAAGTTCGACAGCCAGTTGGATGGCCTGCGTGTTGAATTGGGCATGCCGCTACGGCGCTGATCACTTTTCTTTCAAGTGCCACATAGTTACCGCCCTCCTGAGGATCAAGCCTTCAGGATGGCGGTAATTTTTTTGCGCTTGAACGGGCTGAACGACTCGGCCTGTATTGAAAAGGATGGTTCTCATGTTGGTCATCGATACAAGCTTCCCTGCCACAGGCTTCAACGAACGTAACGGCGAACTCGTGCGGCAGGTGATCCTGCATTACACCGCAGCACCTTTTGGCTCATCCCTGCGCACCCTGACCCACGATGGCGTGAGTGCACACTATTTGCTACCCGACCCTGACGATCCCAGCTACTGCGCCGCAGGCTATGAAGAGTTGCGGGTGTTTCGATTGGTGGAAGAAGACAAGCGCGCCTGGCATGCCGGGGTGAGCCACTGGGCAGGTCGCGACAACCTCAACAGCCGCTCGATTGGCATCGAAATCGTCAATCTGGCACGGGATGACGCTGGCGTGTTCATCTTTCCCGCCTATGGTGAAGAACAAGTCGAGGTGTTGATTGCCTTGGTTCGCGACATCCTTGGGCGTTATCCACAGATTGGACCTACCGACATTCTCGGGCATTCGGACGTGGCGTACGGGCGCAAGAGTGATCCGGGGCCTCGGCTGCCGTGGCAGGGTTTGCATGAGGCGGGGGTAGGGGCCTGGTTTGATGAGGCGACGCGGGCAATGTACCAGCGCCGCTTTTGCCTCGGGTTGCCGCCAGAGGTCGAGGTGGAGCGGGCGTTTCAGCGTTACGGGTATGCGCCTGCGAAAAATCGGCAAGGGTTTCAGCAGAGGACGAGGGCGTTTCAGATGCACTTTCGGCCTCGGGATTACTGCGGGTTTCTGGACGGGGAGACCTGCGCGATTTTGTATGCGCTGAACGAAAAATACCTGGGGCTCTGATGCCGAACGCGGTTCAAATGTGGGAGCGGGCTTGCTCGCGAAGGTGGTGCGTCAGTCGCCACTCCCATCAACTGGCAGATTGCATTCGCGAGCAAGCCCGCTCCCACATTTGGATCTTCATCCATCAGTTAACGATCACAGTCACTAAATCCCTCTCATGCTGGTGCGTTTCCAGAACAGGAAATCCGTGCGCATGCCCCTTGGGCCAGACGCCAGCGGATCGGCAGTTTGGTCACCATCATCAGCGTATTGAGGGATCGAGAAATGTCAGTCGCTACCAGCCGTATCGAAGACGTCCAGGTGCATGAAACGCTTTACCAGTTCGACGAAACCCCACTGCTCGCCCGCCAGCGCCAGCAGGAGTCCAATGCCCGCAGCTACCCGCGACGCATTCCCCTGGCGCTCAAACGCGCCAAGGGCCTCTATGTGGAAGACGTGGAAGGCCGCCGTTTCATTGACTGCCTGGCCGGTGCGGGTACGTTGGCGCTGGGGCATAACCACCCGGTGGTGATCGAGGCCATCCAGCAAGTGCTGGCCGATGAATTGCCCCTGCACACCCTGGACCTGACGACGCCGGTCAAGGATCAGTTCGTACAAGACCTGTTCGGCCTGTTGCCGCCCGCGTTGGCGCGGGAAGCGAAAATCCAGTTCTGTGGCCCCACCGGCACTGATGCGGTGGAAGCTGCATTGAAGCTGGTACGCACTGCCACTGGCCGTAGCACCGTGCTGTCCTTCCAGGGCGGTTACCACGGCATGAGCCAGGGCGCGTTGAGTCTGATGGGCAGCCTGGGGCCGAAAAAACCCTTGGGTGCCTTGCTCGGCAATGGCGTGCAGTTTTTGCCATATCCCTACGACTACCGTTGCCCGTTCGGCCTGGGTGGCGCGGAGGGCGTTCGGGTCAACCTGCATTACCTGGAAAACCTGCTGAACGATCCCGAAGCGGGCGTGCTATTGCCGGCGGCGGTGATTGTCGAGGTGGTGCAAGGCGAGGGCGGTGTGATTCCGGCGGATCTCGACTGGCTGCGCGGCCTGCGCCGTATCACCGAGCAGGCGGGCGTGGCGTTGATCGTTGATGAAATCCAGAGCGGTTTCGGTCGCACCGGCAAGATGTTTGCTTTCGAACACGCCGGTATCGTCCCGGATGTGGTGGTGATGTCCAAGGCCATCGGTGGCAGCCTGCCGCTGGCGGTGGTGGTGTATCGCGACTGGCTCGACACCTGGCTGCCGGGCGCCCATGCCGGCACCTTCCGAGGCAACCAGATGGCGATGGCGGCGGGCTCCGCGGTGATGCGCTACCTCAAGGACCACGACCTGGCCAGTCATGCAGCCGCCATGGGCGAACGCCTGGGTGAACACCTGCGCATCCTGCAGCGCGACTTCCCGCACTTGGGGGATATTCGTGGCCGTGGGCTGATGCTCGGTGTGGAGCTGGTGGACCCGAATGGCCCACTGGACGTTCAGGGCCACCCACCCGTGCACCGCCAACTGGCGCCGCTGGTGCAGCGTGAATGTCTCAAGCGTGGCTTGATCCTGGAACTCGGTGGCCGACACGGCAGCGTGGTGCGTTTCCTGCCGCCGCTGGTGATCACTGCGGCTGAAGTCGACCAAGTGGCGGACATCTTCGGGCGCGCGTTGGCGGCGGCGGTCCATAGTCTCTAATTTTTTGCACGCTTGGTACGTTTCTACAGATATCAGTGCTGCGCGCGGTGCGCAGCCAGCCTTTCAGTGATGGAGAACAGCAATGACCTCAGTATTTGACCGCGACGACATCCTGTTTCAGGTAGTGGTCAACCACGAAGAACAGTATTCCATCTGGCCCGACTACAAGGCTGTGCCGGAAGGCTGGCGCACGGTGGGCAAAAGCGGTCTGAAGAAAGAATGCCTGGCCTACATCGAAGAAGTCTGGACGGATATGCGTCCGTTGAGCTTGCGCCAGAAGATGGACGGTGCTGCGGTGGCCGGTTGATCCACCAAGATTCACTGTAGGAGCGAGCTTGCTCGCGAAAATCGCAAAGGCACCGCGGGCACTCAGCCTGCCCGCGTATTCGTTAACGTTCTTCGCGAGCAAGCTCGCTCCTACAGGAAGGTATGTTATTGAGGTTGCTGGGTATAGAGATAATCCGTCGCCAACGACGCCAGCGTCCTCACCCCCACCACCAACGCCGATTCATCCACAAAGAACCCCGGATTGTGGTTCGGCGCCGCCTTGCTCATGTCCTGATCCCTCGGCGTCACCCCCAGGAACACAAACAGCCCCGGCGCTTCCTTGGCATAAAACGAGAAGTCCTCGGCGCCGCCCACCAATGGGCCCTGTACCACGTCATCCTTGGCCGCCCAGCGCAGGCTCGGCAACATCTTCTCGGTCAGCGCCGGGTTGTTGATGGTGGGATCGTACTTTTCGATGATGGTGACTTCGGCCTTGGCGCCGCCGCTTTCGGCGATCTTTTCCACGGTCTGGCGCACGTCCGCGTGCAGCTTCTGGCGGATGCCGTAGTCGTAGGAGCGAATGGTGCCGGTCATGTCCACCGACTCCGGAATGATGTTGTAACGCGTGCCGCCATTGATGGTGCCGATACTCACCACCGACGGGAATGACGAGATATCCGTGCGGCGGCTGACCACGGTCTGCAGGCCGACAATGGTCTGCGCGCCCACGGTGATCGGGTCGATACCGTCCCAAGGGCGACCGGCGTGGGTCTGTTTACCGAGGATCCTGATGCGCAAATCGTCCGAGCTGGCCAGGGTCGGTCCTGGACGGTAGGCAATCTGGCCGGCGGGCACACCGGCCCACACGTGCAGGCCGAACACCGCGTCCGGCTTGGGCGCTTTCATCACGCCTTCCTGCACCATCATTTTGGCGCCCCAGGTGTTTTTGCCGTCGGGGATGAAGTCGCTCGGGCCTTCCTCGGCCGGTTGGAAGTAGAACACCACGGTGCCGGGCAGGCGTTCGCGCATGCCGGTCAGGATTTTCGCAGTGCTCAGCAGGATCGCGACGTGGGCGTCGTGGCCGCAGGCGTGCATCACGTCGACTTCCTTGCCCAGGTAGGTACCTTTGGCTTTGGAGGCGAAGGGCAGGTCGGCGACTTCCTTCACCGGCAGCGCGTCCATGTCGGCGCGCAGGGCCACGGTGGGGCCGGGCAGGGCGCCTTTCAGCACCGCCACGACGCCGGTGCGTGCGACACCGGTCTTTACCTCAAGGCCCAGGTCGCGCAGTTGTTTGGCGACCAACTCGGCGGTGCGGGTTTCGGTATTGCCCAGTTCAGGGTGTGCGTGGATGTCGCGTCGGGTTTCCAGCAGCGCCGGCTCAAGGGCTTTTGCCTGAGCGGCGATTTCCTCCCGGGCACTGTCCTGGCCGCTGCTGGCGGCGATCACGGCACTGCTGGCGACCCCGCACAACATGCCAACAATCCACGGGTGTGTCAGACCGGTTAAACGCATAAGGACCTCTCCTGAGTTTATTGTTGTTGATCTTTCTCCTGCACAGTGCCGGCGGTCACCACCTGCACACTCAGGCGCGGCGTGGCCAGGTCCAGCCCGGCCTCATCCAGATGACGCTTGAGGGACAGGTTGAACGCCCGCGACACTTCCCACTGCTTGATCGGCGCGGTCTTGAAGCGCGCGCGCAGAATCGCGCTGCCCGACTCGAAACTCTCAACGCCTTGAATCTCCAGCGGTGACCAGATATTGCGGCGCTGCAGCGGGTCGTTGCGCATTTTCTGGCCGACATCGCGCATCAGCTTGATGGCGTCGTCGATCTCCATGTTGTACGGGATCGCCACGCGGAAGATCGCGTAGCCGAACTCCCGCGAGTAGTTCTTGATGCTCTTGATCTCGCTGAACGGGATGGTGTGCACGATGCCGTCGATGTCGCGCAGGCGCACGGTACGGATGGTCAGGCCTTCGACGGTACCGAGGTGACCGCCGACGTCCACGTAGTCATCGATGGCCAGGGAATCTTCGATGATGATGAACAGGCCGGTGATCAAGTCCGCCACCAAGGACTGTGCGCCGAAACCGATGGCCAGGCCGATCACACCGGCACCGGCCAGCAGTGGCGTGACGTTCATGCCCATGTTCGCCAGGGCGACAATCGCGGCGATGATAAAGATGGTCACGAACAGCACGTTGCGGATCAACGGCATCATGGTCTGCGCACGGGCATTGGCCAGGCCTTTGCGCGAGCGGGTCAGGGCGTGATGAATCGCGGTGTCGCTGAGGATCCAGATCAACCAGGCAAACAGTAGGGTCCCGGCCAGCCCGAACAGCTTGACGCTGACTTCATGGCCGTCGCCCTCGGTAAAGCGGATCAGCGACAGGCCCCACACCCGCAGGCCCAGCTCGATAAACACCAGCCAAACGATGAGGTGGGCCAGGGTGTAGACGAAGCTTTTCAGACGTTCGGAGTACAACGCATGGCGCTTGTGCCCGCGTTGCGGCTTGAGGGCGTGGCGGCGTACCAGGCCGTTGATCACCATGCACAGCACCAGCAACACCGTACACAGCAGCGATTGGCGCAATGCCGTGCTGGTATCACCGGCCGAGACGAAGGTGGCAAACAGCGAAATACCCACCAGCAGCAGCGCGGGGATGTACCAGAAGGAACCGATGATTTCGATGGTGTCGCTGAGGGCGCGGCGTGTGAGGCGGCGCGACAGCGGCTGGTTGCGGATCAGGTGGGCGATAGGCCGGCGGAAGCGCAGGATGAACACGCCGGTGGACAACGCCGCCATCACATTGGCGACAGTTGCGGCGGTATGGGACAAGTGCTGGCCAAGCGCCGCGACCAGTCGCGGGTCGCTCAGGGCTTCACCGAAGGCGGCAAAACTGCCGATCCACCACAGTGGGCGGAACGCCTGGTGACGCAGGATGTACAACGCGCGATGGCGATGCGGACCGTCGAGCACGGAAAACGCAATCACGCAGATCGCCGAGAAACAGGTGCCCACCACCAACGCATAGGCCAATACCATCGCCAGGGATTTGCCTAGGGACGAGGGCAGGGCGTAACTCAGGTAAACCGTGATCACCAAGGCGATCAGCCACGGGCCGAGTTTACGCAGGGCAAAGCGCACCATGTCCCAGGTACGCGGATGTTGCGGCAACTCTTCAGGCAGGCCGAAGCGTTCGCGTACGCGGTGGCTGAGCCAGATCAGCGCGGCGGCGAGCAGGCTCCACACGGCAAGGATCAGGGCAAAACCGAAAATGATCGGCAGCCATTCGTTGGCCGGCAGTATCAGCGCACTGAGTTCTTCCTTGGCCTGGTCGACTTCATTGGACCAGCGCCCCAGCGGGCTGTCGGCCCCGGAGAACTGCGCTTCCAGGTTGGCCAGGGTGCCGCCGATCAAACCCAGCACGCCTTCTTCGGCGGCTGGCTGGGCTTTTTTCGTGGCTTCGCGCAGCTTTTTCAGGTCACTCAGCAACTGGGTACGTTGCTGGTCGTTTTCCAGGGTCTTGATCACCTCGTCCAACGACTGCCCCAGCGGCACTTCGGCCTGGGGCTGGGCCTTGTTGGTGTTGCCGAGCAGGCCGGGCAGGCCCACGGCGTGGGCAGGCGTCAGCGGCAGCAGCGTCAGCAGGGCGATCAGGCAGTAGCAGGGCAGGGCAAACAGACGGGAAAGCACGAGGCGGTCAACCTTGGAAACGACGAGTTGACCGAGTGTACGAGCGCAATCGTCATTCAGCCAGTTTTGCGAGGATCTTGTACACCACGGTGGCCAGGATCAGCAGCATGCCGATCCACATACCAAACACGCCGAGGGGTTTGTCACGGAAGTTGAAGCCCACGGCGAGCATGATCATGCCGATCAGGATCGGAATCAGCATGGCGTGGAAGGAGGACATGGAGATCATGGTGCGACGGCCTTGTCGGAGTGGGAATACTGACAAGTCTAGGTCGGATTGCAGGAAGTGGGGTTGATGTGTATCAGAAACACATCAACCCCATGTCACATCAGGGCAAGTCGTGGCTCGCGTAAAACGCACCCAACACCTTTACCAGATGCGCCAAATCATGGCTGCCACACAGTTCACGAATGGAGTGCATGGCAAACGTCGGCAGGCCGATGTCCACGGTGCGCACGCCCAGATGGCTGGCGGTGATCGGCCCGATGGTGGAGCCGCAACCCATGTCGCTGCGCACCACGAAGCTCTGCACCGGTACTTCCTGGGCCATGCACAGGTGGCGGAAGAACCCGGCGGTTTCGCTGTTGGTGGCGTAGCGCTGGTTGCTGTTGACCTTGATCACCGGGCCGGCGTTGAGCTTGGGGCCGTGGTTGGCGTCGTGCTTCTCGGCGTAGTTGGGGTGCACGCCGTGGGCGTTGTCCGCAGACACCAGCAGGGATTTCTGAATGGTGCGTACGAATTCATCCCCTTCCGGCAACAGACGACGCAGGGTCTGTTCCAGCATCGGGCCATCGGCACCGCACGCCGAGCAGGAGCCGACTTCTTCGTGGTCGTTGCACACCAGTACGCAGGTTTCTTCGCTGTCGCTGGTGAGCAAGGCTTGCAGACCGGCGTAGCACGACAACAGGTTGTCGAGACGGGCGCCGGCGATGAAGTCGCCGTTCAGGCCTATGACCGCAGCACTTTGCGTGTCGTAGAAGCTCAGCTCGTAGTCGAGCACCACGTCGGCGTTCAAGCCATGTTCCCGTGCCAACTGCTCGGTGAGCACGGCGCGGAAGTCCACGCGCTCGTCGCCGGCAAATTGCGCGAGGATCGGCGGCAGCTCGGTCTGGGCATTGATCGCCCACCCCTGGTTGGCTTCACGGTTCAGGTGAATGGCCAGGTTGGGGATGATGGCGATGGGCAGCTTGAAGTCGATCAGTTGGCTTTCGACCTTGCCGTCGCGGCGGAAGGTCACGCGGCCGGCCAGGGACAGGTCGCGGTCGAACCATGGCGCCAGCAGCGCGCCGCCGTAGACTTCCACGCCCAGTTGCCAGAAGCCCTGGCGTTGCAGCTCAGGTTGGGGCTTGACCCGCAGGCACGGGCTGTCGGTATGGGCGCCGACCAGACGGATACCGCCCTGCAACGGCGAATGGCGGCCGAGCTTGAAGGCGATGATCGAGGAGTCGTTGCGGGTCACGTAATAGCGACCGTTGGCCTCGGTGGTCCAGGTCTCGCGCTCGTCCAGACGCTGGTAACCGGCCGCTTCCAGGCGCTGGGCCAGGGCGGCAGTGGCATGAAAAGGAGTAGGGGAGGCCTTGAGGAAGTCGATCAGGCCTTGATTCAACGCTTCGCGCATAAATAGCTCCAGACAGCAGTGCGCGGAGTTTACCGTATTGGCTCCGCCGATTCATTGTAGGCGCGAGCTTGCTCGCGAAAAACGTCAACGATAACGCGGGCATTCTGAATGAACATGGCGTTCTCTGGTTTTTCGCGAGCAAGCTCGCTCCTACAGGTAAGCGTCTTTGCCTTAGAAAGGGGCAGGGCACTCGAAGCGCAGGCGCTCGCCGCTTTGGGGGTGGGTGAAGCTCAACATGCTCGCGTGCAGGCACAGGCGCGGCCAGGCAGCCAGGGCCTGCTCATGGGCATACAGGCCGTCACCCAGCAAGGGGTGGCCGATGGAAAGCATGTGCACGCGCAGTTGGTGTGAACGCCCGGTAATCGGCGTCAGCTCTACACGGCACCAATCGCCACAGCGCTCCAGCACTTTCCAGAAGGTCAGCGCATGCTTGCCGAATTCGTGGTCCACCACATGCCGTGGCTTGGTCGGCGGGTCGTAGCGCAGGGGCAAATCGATGCTGCCGCTGTCCAGTTCCGGTTGGCCCCAGGCCAGGGCGGTGTAGGCCTTTTCGGTTTCACGGTCGTGAAACTGGCGGGACAGTTCGCGGTGGGTGTCGGCGTCACGGGCCAGCAGGATGATGCCTGAGGTTTCCCAGTCCAGGCGATGCACGATGCGGGCTTCGGGGTAGCCGTTTTCCTGCAGGCGGGTGATCAGGCAGTCCTTGTTGTCGTCGGCGCGGCCAGGCACCGAGAGCAGCAGGGTGGGCTTGTTCACCACCAGGACGGCGTCGTCCTGATGGATGATGTGGATGTTGGACAGCGGCATTAAACAGCCTCGTAACAAACGCCAACGGCGGCTCGCCCACCCGGCCCCAAAAAGGGATCAGGGTGAACGAGCCGCCGTGGCGGCCGCCTGTTCGATCAACGATCAGGCAGGGTGATATTGAGTTCCAGAATCGAGCAGCTGCCGTCATTTTCCAGGGCGACATGCACGTCATCGTTGCCGATATTGACGTACTTGCGGATCACCTCGACCAGTTCCTTCTGCAAGGCTGGCAGGTAATCCGGCGTGCTGCGTTGGCCGCGTTCGTGCGCCACGATGATCTGTAGACGCTCTTTCGCGACCGACGCGGTCGTAGGCTTTTTGTTGGCGCGAAAGAAGTCGAGAAATTTCATTGTTTAGTTGCCTCCAAAGATACGCTCGAAGAATCCCTTCTTCTTGACATCGAGGAAGCGATGTTCCACGGACTTGCCCAGCAGGCGATCGACGGCATCGCTGTACGCCTGGCCGGCGTCGCTCTGGTCGTCAAGAATCACCGGAACACCCTGGTTTGAAGCCTTCAGGACGGCCTGGGATTCTGGAATCACGCCCAGCAGGGTCACGGCGAGGATTTCCTTCACGTCTTCAACACCGAGCATTTCGCCGTTGCTGACGCGCTCAGGGTTGTAGCGGGTGAGCAGCAAGTGCTCCTTGATCGGGTCCTGGCCTTCTTCGGCGCGCTTGGATTTGCTGGCCAGCAGGCCCAGCATGCGGTCCGAGTCACGTACGGAGGAGACTTCCGGGTTGGTCACGACGATGGCTTCATCGGCGAAGTACATGGCCAGGTGAGCACCGGTTTCGATACCGGCCGGCGAATCGCAGACCACGTATTCGAAGGTTTCCTTCAGCTCGGCCAGGACTTTGCCCACGCCTTCTTTGGTCAGTGCGTCTTTGTCGCGGGTCTGGCTGGCAGCCAGCACGTACAGGTTCTCAAGGCGCTTGTCCTTGATCAGGGCCTGTTGCAGGTTGGCTTCACCGTTGACCACGTTGACGAAGTCATACACCACGCGGCGTTCGCAGCCCATGATCAGGTCGAGGTTACGCAAGCCGACGTCGAAGTCGACAATAACTGTCTTGTGGCCGCGCAGAGCGAGGCCGGTACCGATAGCGGCGCTGGTGGTGGTCTTACCCACACCACCCTTGCCGGATGTAACCACGAGAATCTTGGCCAAGGTGTTTCACCCCTAAGGAAGAAGGACATTTCGGTCCCTGAAAAACATCTCTTGGAACTCGCTGCAGGCGGACAGCCTTGTAGGAAAAAAAATTCCTACATAAGTAATGCCGGTTTCGCTGTGCTATCAGAGTCTAGAGATGCTTGGAAAATGCGGCAGTATCCGTTAAAGACGGATGATGTTCAACACATCGCCCGACAGGTTGACCTGCACCGAAGCCCCCCACAGCGGATCACGGCGCAAATCTTCTGAAACCTTGTACTGGCCTGCGATGGACACTAGCTCAGCGGTCAACTGCTGGCAAAAAATACGGGCCTTGGTATCACCCTTGATGCCGGCGAGGGCACGTCCGCGCATCGGGCCGTATACATGGATATTGCCATCGGCGAGAAGTTCCGCCCCCGGGCTGACAGAAGAGATCACCACCAGGTCGCCACCCTGGGCGTAAATTTGCTGCCCGCCCCGTACGGGCGAGGTGATGATCTTTGTAGGCTTGATCGCAGGTTCGGGTGGTTTTTCCGGTTTTTTCTTCTCTTCACCGACCAATGGTTCAAGCGGACGCTCGCGCGCGCCGGACGGTGGCAGTACTGGCAGTTCAATGGCGATGGCCGCAGCAATGTCTTCGATACGGCTGGCACGGATCGCCAGGGTACGCAGGCCATGGGAGCGGCATACACGCATCAGGCCGGGCAGGTCGATGCTGCCCTGGCCGGCCGGCAGTTTGTCCAGCGCCAGCACCAGCGGGGCATTGTTGAAAAAGTTGGGGGCCAGGGCGACCTTGGCGGCGAGCTGGCGGTCCAGGGCGTCGAGGTCGTTACGGGCGAGTTCCAGCACGGTGATGGCGAGCATGCTGCCTTTCAGCTGGAACACGGGATCTTGGTCTAGCGGTTCGGTTTGGCTCATGGTCGGCAAAAGCGGCTTGTCACGAAAAGTGTCGAGACTTATAACGAGAACACTCACCCGCCGCAAGCCGAGTCGAACCGTTGTAGAATGCGCGGCCCTTGTCTTTACCGGAATCTGTAATGGATCGCCCGCGTTTTCGAGCTGTATTTTTTCACCCGCGCTTTTGGCTGCTATGGCTGGGGCTCGGCCTGTTGTGGCTGGTCACCCAACTGCCCTACCGCGCGCTGCTGACCATTGGTCGCCTGCTAGGTGCCGGCATGTACCGCGTGGCCGGCGAACGTCGCCGCATTGCCGCGCGAAACCTGGAACTGTGTTTCCCGGAAAAATCCGCCAAAGAGCGTAAACATTTACTTAAGGAAAACTTTGCCTCCACCGGCATTGCCTTCTTTGAAATGGCCATGAGCTGGTGGTGGTCGCGCCAGCGCCTGGCGCGCCTGGCCCACGTTGAGGGCCTGGAGCACCTCAAGCAGGCGCAACTGGAGGGCAAGGGCGTGATCCTCATGGCCCTGCACTTCACCACCCTGGAAATCGGTGCAGCCTTGCTGGGGCAGAAACACACCATTGATGGCATGTACCGCGAGCACGGCAACCCGTTGTTCGACTACATCCAGCGCCGAGGCCGCGAGCGTCACAACCTGGACTCCCTGGCCGTGGAGCGCGAAGACGTGCGCGGCATGCTCAAACTGCTGCGTGCCGGTCGCGCGATCTGGTACGCACCGGACCAGGACTATGGCGCCAAGCAAAGCCTCTTCGTGCCGCTGTTCGGCATCCAGGCCGCCACGGTGCCGGCCACCAGCAAGTTCGCCAAGCTGGGCAAGGCGCTGGTGGTGCCGTTCACCCAACAGCGTCTGGCTGATGGCAGCGGTTATCGTCTGGTGATCCATCCGCCGCTCACCGATTTTCCTGGCGAGAGCGATGAGGCTGACTGCTTGCGCATCAACCAATGGGTCGAGGTGTCGGTGCGTGAATGCCCTGAGCAATACCTATGGACCCATCGCCGCTTCAAGAGCCGGCCGCCGGGTGAACCTAAGCTGTACGAAAAACGCCGCCGATAAAACAGACGAGCACTTGTGGCGAGGGAGCAAGCTCCCTCGCCACAAAAGACAGACATTTCCCCACATGGAGTGACGCAATGCGCCCAGCTGAACCGGTTACAGGCTTGATTCTTTCCGGCGGCGGGGCGCGAGCGGCGTATCAGGTGGGGGTACTGGCGGCGATTGCCGAGCTGTTGCCGCCGGGGGCGCCCAATCCGTTTCCGGTGATTGTCGGCACCTCGGCCGGCGCGATCAATGCGGTGAGCCTGGCCAGTGGCGCCACGGACTTCGGGGCCGCGATTCAACGTCTTACCGCCTTCTGGCAGGGTTTCCGTAGCCATTTGGTGCTGCGCAGTGATTGGCCGGGGGTGATTCGCCAGGCGAGCCGTTTCTTTATCCACAGCCTCCTGGGTCTTGGCGCGCAGGTGCCGGTGGCGCTGCTCAACAGCACGCCGCTGAAAGCGCTGCTCAAGGACAAGCTGCACTTGCCTGGCATTGATGAAGCGATTCGCAACAAACATCTGCATGCAGTAGCGGTCACGGCCTTCGGTTACGAATCCGGCCATGCAGTGACCTTCTATCAGGGGGGCGGCACCATCGATGCCTGGTTGCGCCACCGTCGTATCGGCATGCCCACTCAATTGACGGTTGAACACCTGCTGGCCAGCTCTGCGATTCCCTTACTGTTCGCCCCGGTCAAACTCGATCAGGAGTATTTCGGCGACGGCGCCGTTCGGCAGTCGGCGCCCATCAGCCCGGCGTTGCACCTGGGCGCCAGTCGTGTGCTGGTGGTCGGCGTCAGCGGCAACCCGCGCGGCAATGAACCGGCGGCGCAGCGTACCTACACCGGCCAGGAGCCGACTCTGGCGCAGATTGGCGGGCACATGCTCAACAGCACGTTCATTGACAGCCTGGAAAGCGATATCGAGTTGTTGGAGCGCTTGAATCAGTACAGCCACGCCGCGCCTGGCGTGGCGGCGGTGGAAGTGTTGGTGATTGCACCGAGTCAGCCAATCGACGAAATCGCGGCACGGCATCGCCAGGAATTGCCGGCGGCATTGCGCTTGTTCTTGCGTGGGCCGGGGGCGACCAAGACGAGCGGGGCGGGGGTATTGAGCTACTTGCTGTTCGAGGCGGGGTATTGCAGCGAGTTGATCGAGTTGGGGCGGCGCGACGCGTTGGCCAAGCGCGAGGAAATCACACGGTTTCTGGGGTTGCCCCCGATCTGAATGTGGGAGCTGGCTTGCCTGCGATAGCGGTGTATCAGTCACCCGATGCGGGGCTGACCGACCGCTATCGCAGGCAAGCCAGCTCCCACAGGGAACCGTGGTCAACTGTTAGAAGTGATACTTGACCAGGAAGCTCGCGGTGTCCTGGTTAGTCTTGAACGCGCCTGAATCTTCGATCCCGTACTTGTTCTTCCAATAGTCGTATTCGAAGCCGACATACAACTGTTTGTCGCCCCAATGCAGCGCTTTACCCAGGTCATATTTGACCTGTGGGTTGAAGTGCAGGTTGGCGTGGTAAGTGCCACGGGCGTTCTTGTCGTTGTCGGTCACCCAGTCCATGAAGCCGTCGATCAACACGTCGGAGTTGCCCACGGGGATGGTGTAGGACCAGACCGGAGTGATCTGCCAGACGCCGTCACCCGGACGATTGCCTTCGGTCTGGCGCTGGTAGAAGTTCAGCTGGAAGTAGTCGAAGCCGGGGATGTTCAGGTCAAAGCCTGGGCCGAGCAGGTACGACTCGTTATCGCCTTCGCCAAACTCGTAAGTGAAGGCCAGCAACACGTCTTTGATCGGGCCGAACGACAGATCTTTATCAAAGATCTTGCCGAACGACAGGCGTGGGCTTATTTCACCGTAGTAAGTACTGGGGCCGACGTTGCCGTCTTCCTTGCCGTTGTAAAAGATGCGGTCGACGAAGATAAAGTTGTCGCCGTACTTCCACGCATCGGCATGTTCGAACGTGACGGTTTGCTGGATCTGCGGGTTGACGGTAAAGCTCTTGCCCCACAGGTAAGTCAGGCTGTTGTTCTGCCACTGCAACAGGTCACCGGCCACGGCTTGGCCACCGGCCAGCAGGGATCCCGCCAGCATCAGGCCTTTGAACATAGGTTTCATTCGGTTGCTCCCGAGTTAAAGTTTTATGGTTTTTCTTCTACGCAGGCGCTCTGGTGTGGCGCCTTTTGGTTCGCTGCAAAAATCGTCTGTTCGGTCAGCTTTAGTGCTTTTAGCAAGAGCTGCGCCAAGGTGTTTAAAAAGCCAAAAAATCCCCGTCGGCTGCATGGGATGCAGTCGAATTCAGAGGACTTTTGCGCACTTTGGCCGCAGACATAAGGCCGGGATAAGTTGGCCTTGCAGTCAGCTTTTACATTCGCTGTTTTTTTTTGAGTCGATTCGAGCGGGCGCGGAGAATACTGGCTCCCAGGCCGTGGCTCAAGTGCGCTGTTAAAGCGCGCGTGGGGCGAGAATGGGGCACGGCTTGTGGCCGGCCCCAGGTGAAGGGTGTGCATGTGGTTATTCCCGTTTCGTTATTGTTTTTGTTTGAACGAAGGAATCAATGCGTATGAGCGACTTCAGGGCGTTCAGCGCCACCGAGAATGTTGAACAGGATATTCAGCGACAACGCGCTGAGCGTGGCCATGGCGATGCCACTGTGGGTAATCGGGCTCATCCACAGCGGTAGTTGCGCGAAGAACTCCGGGCGCACCACGGGGATCAGGCCCATGCCGATACTCACCGCCACCAGCAACTGGTTGCGACGGTCGGCGATGTCGGCTTCCTGCAGGATCTTGATCCCGGTCGCCGCCACCATGCCAAACATGGCGATGGCCGCGCCGCCCAGCACCGCCGGTGGAATCGACGCCACCAGGTAAGCGGCCTTGGGCAGCAGGCTCAGCACAATCAGGAAGACCCCGGCCATGATCGTCACCGAGCGGCAACGCACACCGGTCATCTGCACCAGGCCGATGTTCTGGGCGAACGAGGAGTGGGTGAAGGTGTTGAAAAAACCGGCAAAGAACGACGCGCCGGCATCACACAGCAGGCCACGGCGCAGCATCTTCGGCGTGACATCCTGGCCGGTGATCTTGCCCAGGGCGAGAAACATTCCGGTGGATTCGACAAAGATGATCACCACCACCAGGCACATCGACAGGATCGGCGCCAACTCGAACTTGGGCATGCCGAAGTGCAACGGCGTCACCACCTGCACCCACGGCGCCATTGCCAGGCCACTGAGGTCGACCATGCCGAGCGCACCGCACAAGGCGTAGCCCAGGCCCATGCCGATCAGCACCGAGATATTGACCCAGAAACCGCGCATGAAGCGGTTGATCAGCAGGATGGTGGCCAGTACCAGTGCGGCAATCGCCAGGTAGATCGGTGAGCCAAACGTGGCGGCGGCACTGCCGCCACCGGCCCAGTTCACAGCCACCGGAAACAGCGACAGGCCAATCGCGGTGATCACCGTGCCGGTCACCAGTGGCGGGAAAAAACGCACGACCTTGGACATGAAGGGCGCGATGAGCATGCCGAAGAACCCGGCGGCGATGGTCGCGCCGAAGATTCCCTGCAAGCCGATGCCGGGCATGCCGGCCATCGCGACCATGCTGCCGACGGCGGCGAAACTGGCGCCCATCATCACCGGCATGCGAATGCCCACCGGGCCGATGCCGAATGACTGCACCATGGTGGCGATACCGGCCACCAGTAGGTCGGCGTTGATCAGGAATGCGATTTCTTCACGGCTCAAGCCGGCGGCCTGGCCAATGATCAGGGGCACGGCGACGGCGCCGCCGTACATCAGCAAGACGTGTTGCAGGCCTACCAGAATCAGTTGCAAGAGGGGCAGCCGCACCATGGCGGGCGCGGCAGGAATCTGCGGTTCGGCTAACTCGGTCATGCAACACCTCGGATCTTTTTTATTTTTGTGTTGTTCGGCATTCAATTGCCGTAGAGCTGTTCTCAATCCCTGTAGGAGCGAGCTTGCTCGCGAAAAACCCAAGAGCGCCGCGTTCATTCAGCATGTACGCGTTATCGTTGACGTTCTTCGCGAGCAAGCTCGCTCCTACAGTGGGGATGCGTCAGAGCTAGTTGGTACGCGCCCCCTGATTGATCCAGGTGCCAATCAAATCCCGTTCCTGCTGAGTCATCTGAGTGATGTTGCCCAACGGCATGATCTGGCTCGCCACGGCTTGCGCTTGAATGCGCGCGGCCTGCTGCTGGATCTGTGCCGGTGTATCAAACATCACTCCAGCCGGTGCGGTGCTGAACAGCGGGCTGGTGGGCTTGGCCGAATGGCACACGGTGCAACGCTGCTCGATCACGTTGTGGACCTGGCCGAAATCCGTGGTGGCCTGGGCCGGTGCCGGTTCAGCCGCCGGAGCGGCGGGTGCGGCCGGTGCAGCGGGTTTCAAGCCACCACCCAACGCCGTTTCCGGCAATGGCTGGTACTCGATGGCCGCGGGTGCCTTGGCCACTTCCGGGGCGGTCGACACCGGTTTTGGTCCGGTGACGTACGCCAGGCTGATCATCGCCAACGCGCCTACCGGCAACGTCCACGCATATTTCTGGCTGTTGTGCCGGGTGTTGAAATAGTGCCGTACCAGCACCGCCGCCACCGCGATACCCGCCAGGATCAGCCAGTTGTATTGGCTGCCGTAGGTGCTCGGGAAGTGGTTGCTGATCATGATGAACAGCACCGGCAAGGTGAAGTAGTTGTTGTGACGTGAACGCAACAAGCCTTTGGCCGGCAGTGCCGGGTCCGGCGTGCGGTTCTCCGCGATTGCCGCCACCAACGCGCGTTGCGCCGGCATGATGATGCGGAACACGTTACCGACCATGATGGTGCCGATCACCGCACCCACGTGCAGGTAGGCGCCACGGCCACTGAACACTTTGCTGAAGCCGTACGCGGCGGCAATCAACAGCACGAACAGGATGAAGCCGAGCAGGGCAGGGCGCTTGCCCAGGGCCGAGTCGCAGAGGAAGGAGTAGATGAACCAGCCGGCGAACAGTGAGCCAATGCCCAGCAACACGCCTTCCGGACCACTGAGGCTGCTGCCCGGAGCCAGCAGGTACAAGGTCGGGTTCCAGTAGAACACCACGCACAGCAGCGCAATACCGGACATCCAGGTGAAATAGGCTTCCCATTTAAACCAATGCAGGTTGTCCGGCATGGTCGGCGGGGCCAGTTTGTATTTTTCCAGGTGGTAGATACCGCCACCGTGGATCGCCCACAAGTCACCGGCCAGGCCGCTCTTGGGGTTGACGCGATTGAGGTTGTTTTCCAGCCAGACGAAGTAGAAAGAAGCGCCGATCCACGCGACGCCCGTGATCATGTGAACCCAGCGCACGCTCAGGTTCAGCCATTCCATCAAATGTGCTTCCACAGTCTTTACCTCTCGCCTGTCACCCTTGTTGTCGGGTGATCAGACCTTCTCTTATTGGTGGGGGGCGAGGATCAACCGCTCATCCTCTTTGAAAAAATGCTCATCGCAGTTATTGCCTGTGCCACTGCGATCAACCACCAGGAAGTCATCCCGCTTTTCGATCGTCAGCACCGGGTGGTGCCAGACGCCGCGATGGTAATTAATGCCCTGCCTGCCGTTGGTGACGAAGGCGCGGACCAAGCCCGATACAGGTTCATCGCCAAGTGGCGCGACCACGATCAGAAAGGGGTTGCCGAGCAGCGGAATGAAAGCCTGGCTGCCCAGCGGGTGTCGTTCCAGCATGCACACGGTCAGCGGCATGTCCTGCGCGTCGGCGCGGAAGATGCTGATGATGGCGTTGTCCTCTGGCTTGGCGGTTTCCACCGTTGCCAGTTTGTGGAAGCGCATGGTCGACCCATTGTTGATCATGAAGTGATCGCTGCCATCGGTTTCGATAACGTCTCCGAAAGGGGCGAAGGCTTCTTTGGTCAGGGGTTCGATCACTAGTGTGCGCATGGCTGTCTTCTTATCCGAATGTTGTGTTGTTTGTTCTGCCGCCATCGCGGGCAAGCCCGCTCCCACATTTTGATTTGTGAATACATTCAAATGTGGGAGCTGGCTTGCCTGCGATCGGGTTCACCGCTTACTTGGCTACTTTACCGAGGACCCGTAGGCGGCTCACACCACCATCCGGGAACACATTCAGGCGGATATGGGTAATCGGCCCCAGCGCCTTGATCTGCTCGGCAAACGTGTGTTCAGCGTGCATTTCCAGTTTCTGCGCCGGCAGCAGTTCGCGCCAGAACAGCGATTGGGTTTCGATCTGGCTGTCGGTGCCGCCCTTCACGAAGGCGCCCTGGATCGAGCAGGTGTCCGGGTAGTTGCCCTTGAAGTGCAGGGTGTCGACGATGATCTTCTCGATCTCGCCCGGATGGCCCAGCGCTACAATCACCCAGTCATTGCCTGGCGTGCGGCGACGTGCGGTTTCCCAGCCGTCGCCCATGTTGATGCCACGGCCTGGGTTGAGGATGTTGCTCATGCGACCGAAGTGTTCATCGGAGCACGCCAAGGCGCGACCGCCATTCAATGCGGCAGCCAGGTCGACCTGTTCGTTGTCACCCACCGAGGACCAGTCGCGGAACGGCACGCCATACACACGCAGACGGGCCACGCCGCCATCCGGGTAGATGTTGAAACGCAGGTGGCTGAATGCCTGGTCGTTGTTGATCTCGTGGTAGTGGTGGCTGTTGCCTTGCAGCTCGACGGCCGACAGCACTTCCACCCACTGGGTCTTGTCATCCGGCTCGCCCGAAGCCAGGAAGCAAGCTTCCAGGGAAGCCGACGGCGGGAAGTTGCCGGTGAAGAATGAAGTGTCAATGTCCACGCCTTTGATGCTGCCCGGTACGCCCAGGCGGATCACAGCGCTGTCGTAGCCTTCGAAGCGCTTGCGGCGCGACTCCCAGCCGTCCATCCACTTGCCGTTGTCATCGAAAACGCCCTCCTTCCACACGGCCGGGGTCGGCTGGAACAGGCGGTTGGCGTCGGCGAACCAGTCATCGGTGACGGAAATGATCTTGGTGCCCAGGCGGGCGTCGGCCAGGTTGACGAACTTTTCGAAAGGTACGGCGTAAGCTTTCATTCTTCTTGTCTGCCTTAAAGAGAGTGGCTGGGGATGGTCGTTTAGAGGGTCAGTAATCGGAACAACGCGATCTTGTTGATCTCGGCCAGTGCGCACTTGAACTCGGTGTCCACCGAGTTGTGGATGCGCGTTTCGAACGCGGCCAGGATCTGGTGCCGGTTGCTGCCTTTTACCGCCATGATGAAGGGAAACTTGAACTTGGCCTTGTAGGCATCGTTCAGCTCGGTGAAGCGAGAAAACTCTTCGGCCGTGCATTGGTGAATCCCCGCGCCAGCCTGTTCATCAGTGCTGGCTTGGGTGAGTTGGCCCTGGACGGCAGCTTTGCCGGCCAGGTCCGGGTGAGCGTTGATCAGCGCCAACTGGCTGGCATGATCGGCGCTCAACAGGATGTCGCTCATGCGCTGGTGCAGGGTTTCGATCTGGTCGATCGAATCATCCTGGCCCAGGTCGTAGGCCTTTTCGGCTACCCATGGCGAATGTTCGTAGATATCGGCGAAGGCTGCGACGAATGCATCGCGGCTCAGGGTCGACGGTTTCAAGGTGTGAAACGCAGTCATTTCGCGGCTCCCGTGTACGGGTGGGTGTCGTGCCAGTGACGGGCAATGTCCACGCGACGAGTGAACCACACCTGTTCGTGACCTTTGACGTATTCGATGAACCGCTTCAACGACGCCAGGCGCGCCGGGCGGCCGATCAGGCGGCAGTGCAGGCCAATGGAAAGCATCTTCGGTGCCTCGGCGCCTTCGGCGTAGAGCACGTCGAACGCGTCCTTGAGGTATTCGAAGAAGTCATCGCCCTTGTTGAAACCCTGCACCTGGGTGAAGCGCATGTCGTTGGTGTCCAGGGTGTAAGGGATTACCAGGTGCGGCTTGCCGGTGGGGTTGTTGGGTTCCCAGTAGGGCAGGTCGTCGTCGTAGGTGTCGCAGTCGTAGAGGAAGCCGCCTTCCTCCATTACCAGCCGGCGTGTATTGGGGCCGGTGCGGCCGGTGTACCAGCCCAGTGGGCGTTCGCCGGTCAGCTCGGTGAGGATGCGGATAGCTTCGAGCATGTGCTCGCGTTCCTGGGCCTCGTCCATGTACTGGTAGTCGATCCAGCGGTAACCGTGGCTGCAGATCTCATGACCGGCCTCGACCATCGCACGGATTACATCCGGATGACGCTGGGCGGCCATGGCCACGGCGAAGATGGTCAGCGGGATATCGAATTCTTTGAATAACTTGAGGATGCGCCACACGCCGGCACGGCTGCCGTATTCGTACAGCGACTCCATGCTCATGTTGCGTGCGCCTTGCAGCGGCTGGGCCGAGACCATTTCCGACAGGAAGGCTTCGGACTCTTTGTCGCCGTGCAGGATATTGCGCTCGCCACCTTCTTCGTAGTTGAGTACGAAAGACAGCGCAATGCGCGCCTTGCCCGGCCAGTGGGGGTGAGGAGGGTTACTGCCGTAACCGATCAGGTCGCGTGGGTAGTCAGCGCTCACTGCAGTCTTCCTTCTTGTTCGTCGTGATAGCGATGAGTGATTGTATACAACTTATCGCGCACTTTGTAAGCCTACATTTCTGCATTTTTTCTGCAGGGCTCTAGATGAATGGTGTAGCAAGAAACTTGCCTGGTTGGTCAGCTAATGGACAAAAGGTTGTTTAAAAGCAAGGATTACTCATCGATTGTGCCCTTGAGCAATGGCGGCAGGTAGATCCAAAGGTTTGTGATTTTTATTGTGTACAATTTTTTTAAAAAGTGTCTTAATCAGCCATCGCCGGCTTTTTCGTTGCCCTGAAAAAGTGCGGATCACTCTTCTACTGACTATGGGAGGCGCGTAGACGCCATGGGACGTTTGACCACACACGTTTTGGATGCCGCACACGGCTGCCCCGGCAGCAGCATCAAGGTTGAGTTGTACCGCGTCGAAGGCGCGCAGCTGGAGCTGGTCGCCACCGCCGTCACCAACAACGACGGTCGTTGCGACGCGCCCTTGTTACAGGGCGATGATTACCGCAGTGGTGTGTACCAACTGCAATTCAGCGCCGGTGACTACTACCGCTCCCGTGGCGTGCAGCTGCCCGAACCGGCCTTTTTGGATGTGGTGGTCCTGCGCTTCGGCATCAGCGCCGAACAAGATCACTACCACGTCCCGCTACTGATTTCGCCCTACAGCTACTCCACCTATCGCGGTAGCTAGCGTCACCTCGCTTCACACCCCCAAAGCTCTTCGTTGGTTTTTCGCCCGCCCACACTGCGGGCTTTTTTTCGTCTTGGTCTCAGGTCAACTATCTACCTCACCCACCGTACGTCGTTTACCTAGCCTCTGGTTTTCATTGCCAAGGAGGCATTCATGAGCACGGCATCCGACACAGACGCCCGGCCAGCAGACGGTGATGCCATCCGTTCCGGCCTGGCACAACGCATCAATCGCAGCGCCCATCCCAGTCTGCTGATCAACGACTTGCACGCTGCCAGTACGCGTAGCGAGATGGCTGCCAAGCAACTCACCCGCTTGCTCGAACGAGCCCCACGCATTCCCTGGATGATTCGCAGTGCACTGCGTGATGCTTTTGGCGTGGACCCGGATACCTTGCTGCTCAAGGTCCCGGCGCAATTGGAGGGCGTCCCTCAAAGTCGGGAACTGGTCGAAGCGAGTTTGGCTGTTCTGGCCGGGCAAGGCACGGACGACAGCCCACTGGCCTGTACCCGCGATTGCGTGTCTTATGAGGCGCTGGGCAAGGTGTTGGGCGACGATTGGCCGGCACGTATCGACGCTGCCAACGCGGGCTATTGGAAGGGGCTGGCGCCTGAGTCCTGGCGTTCGCGCCGCGACCGTTGGCGTGAACTGTATGCGCACTGGTTCGCCGACCAGGCACTGCTCGCCGAGGGTGTCGGCGAGCTGTCGGAGCAAGGCCTGGCCATGGCCCACGGTATTGCCGAGGCACCCACACGCCAGGCGCGATCGCAGGCAGGCGGGTTCTGGAACGACTTGCGTGTGTCGCCCTTGTTTTGGCCTGGTAGCCATAGCGTGCCACTGGCGGGTGCGCTGCTGATCTCTCGTGTGGGCGACCCACGCCAGGTGGTGTTTCTGCCGGGGTTGGAGCGTGTGTTTCACGAGTTCGATGCTGTGGGCTCGTTGCAAGAGCGTTTGCCCGAATTGCTGCGCAGCCATGTGGTGCAGTTGTGGCAACGCCTGCCTTTGCGTCGTCGGCACGTGCTGGATGCGGGCCAGGCGGCATTGACGCTGGTTGCGCCGGTACCTCTTCTGAGCGATGCCTTGCACCACAGCGCCGATAGCCTGATCGACAACCAATGGCAAAACGAACGGGATTGCGTCTTACAGATCAACCTCGCCTGGTTGTACCCGCGCGATGCCACACGGGGTGCCCATGGCCCGGCCCTCGAACGTATACAGGCACTGGAGCGAGAGCGCCGTCGTTGGCATCGGCGGCGCCCGTTGCTGCCGATGGCGCTGGAGTACCTGCGCGACTGGGACCAGCAGCGCTGCCAGCGGCGCATCGCGTTCGCCAGCCTGGCGCCGGACCTTGCGATCAATATTCGGGAAGCCAAGGTCCGTCGCCACGAGCAGGCCATATTGGCGCTGCTCGACGCGCAACACCTCGACCTGGATAGCGCCGCTTATGGAGAGTTCGTTGCGCTGCATGAGCAATGGCTAGCGCAGCGGGCAGCCGCCTCGGCCGTGATGGACGGGCATGCCCATCGACTCTGGGATGTGACCTTCTGGACGCATAAGGCTGTGGGCCAGCTGTCGCGGGCAGGTCAATTGCTGCAGGCGCGCGAACAGGCAATGGCGAGCGAGGCGCAGTTGCAACACCGGCTTACCTTGCTCAGTGCGCGTCAATTGCAGTTGGTGCAGGAAGTCCTTGGTCAACCGTTGGCGAGCGCCAGAGGCCTCAGTGATACACGTGTGTTGGGGGTTGCCCTGGCGAGCGGGCAGCGTTTGGCGGGCGCGCTGGTCATCACCACCGCCCAGGCGCTCGAGCAACCGTCGCGCGAACAACCGGCTCTGCTTTATGTGCCGGGTTCACGGGGAGGCCTGCAGGGGTTCGATTCCCTGGCGGCTGTGTCCGCAGGCCTGGATGCCAGCCTTAAAAGCATGGAAGGTCCCGGTATATGGCAAGCCATCCCGCGCCTCGAACGCCCTCAGGCGCTGACGCATATTCAGGCGTTGGCGGTGGATGAGTCGATTTCGGTGGTGTACACGGTGATCGAGGGGCACGCCTTGAAGGAGGCGATACCGGCGCAAGTACGCGGCTTCAACGTGCTGGAGCAGCAAGTGGCAGCCGGCGAAGCAGTGTTCAGTGAGCTAGCGGACCCTGCATTGGCCAGGGTTTTGCTCGCTGATGAAGCCGTCGACTGTTTACAAGTGCCACCCAGTGACGCACGGGTGCATGCGCTGGCCAACCTTCAGGTGTTGCGTCTGGCGGCGGCTGACGCTCGGCAGTCACCGGCCTGGCTGGCCCAGGCGACAACCGTGCAACGCAGGCGTTACCGGCGCCTGAAAACCCAAACGCTGAACGCCCGGCATGCTCTTGAAGAAGGGCTGCTGGCACAGCTGCCGGCACTTGAGGCATTTGCTCGCGATGCCTTGACTGCCCGGTTGAAATCCACCGGCCTTCACCCCGCCGTAGACATTGACCGACCGCTGCTGGACGTGCCCGATGACGTCAGCACGCACTGGGAGGGCCACCCGCAACGTCCGGTCGGCGAGTCAGGCATCAAGACTGTGGTCAGCCAGGCGCGCACTCAATTCAGCCTGTTGCAACTGGCGCTGCACGGCCTGGACAGCGATGCGCCCTGGGCCATGCAGCGCTTGCGTCATGCGCGCTATCTGGACGCCACCTGGAAAAACACACTCACGCCTGACTACTTGCTGAAGATGATTGCCGAGCTGGACCTGGGAGGGCGCTACCAGCGTTTGATCGCCCGCACGTTTTATGGCGAGAGCGGCGAGTCGACGGGATTGCGGCCGGTGTTGCTGCGGGCATTCCGCCTGGGGCTGCAACTGGACCTGTTCACCGCCATTGGCGCCGGCCTGAGTGAGGCGGGGCAACGGCTGTTCAACGTAGCCTTGAGCGCAAAATCGGCTGCCGACTTGCAGCGCGATGGGCATCAGGTACAGCTGCGTTGTGTACGGCTGGAAGGGCTGACGTTGCCGCACCCTCGGCATATCGCTGGGGTGGTGGTGATCGTTGATCAGGCCAGTGGCCGATGCCTGGTGTATTGGCCGCAAGCCACGACGCATCAGGCATTGACCGAGTATCACGATGTAGCGACGGCCCAACAGGCGTTGATTGATCTTGCGCAGGTCCCGGAACTGGCACTCAACGTAGCGCCGGGTTGGGAATCCCAAGCCTTAGCCAGTTATCCCGATGGCCTGAGCCGGCAGGGCGAACGGATCAACTGGGCGGCTGTGTGGGAGGCCTGGAGGAATTGGAGCCTCGCCGGGTTCGCGCAGGACTTGCACGCCTGGTTCAGCAGTTGGCGTGCATTGCCCGCCAAGCAGTTGGTTGAGATAGAAGCTGAAATCAACGAGCAACGCGCCCAGGCGCCCCGTGGTTGGCTGGGCATCACGCTTACCGACAGTCATGACCTGCTGGCACTGCTGGCCCACTCCCGGGTATTGGCGGTGCAGCGCCAGGCCCGCAGCGAGTCCAATAGCCAGGAAGAGCTGCAAGCGTATCGAGCGTGGCGGTTGGGTGAGCAGGCTGATGTGCGCGTGCGTGGGTTGTTGTCGTTCGTGCCGGGTATTGGTCTGGGTGTGAAGCTGTATGAAGTGTTGCTGGCGGCTCGCCAGGTGCATCAGCAGGCGACACGGCACAGTCTGTTCGAGTTGGTCGTCAGTGTGCATCAGGCACTGTTCGAAATGGCCTTGACCTTGAGCCCGGTCGCTAGCGCCCGGCTCGGGCGTGGCGCAGGTCAGTTACTGGCGCGCCAGGCGCTTGGCCAATTGCATCGCCAACAATGGAGAGTGGCGGGTGGGCGCTTTTATATGCGCAATGTAGCGCCTGGTCGCCCGCTCAAGGGGCTGGACGATTACCGCCTCCCGAGCCTCCTCGACAACGCAGTGCCCTTGCGTGGGCGCAACGAGGGCACGTATGCCCGTGCGGGTGAGCAACGGGTGGCGAATGGTGTTGAGACTTACGCCGTGTACCGGCGACCCGGGGAAGACGCATTGCGCCTGAAAAACCCTTTGACGCCCGGGGAGAATGAGCTGGTGCTGCACATTCAAGAACCCCGGCAATGGCTATTGGGTGCCGATGCACCCGCGCCGCAACCCGGGCCGAGTACAGCGCGTTGGCGGCCATGGGGCAACACCGCGCCCGGTACGGGTTGGGCGCCGCCGACACCGATGGCGCAGGCGACACACACTCGGGCAGTGCTGGGCACCCAGGGTTGGCAAGCCTGGGGCCAGGCACTGAGCCCAGACGTTACCCAGGAATTTTCAGCCTCCCGCCGCCTCTACCGGGTGAGCGGGGACCGGCCCTACGACGCACTGCAACTGGGTAACAAATACTACGAAGTACTGCCCGGCGGCCTGAATGCGCCAGACGATGTGGTGTTTGTTACCCGGAGCCGCCCATTGGCACAAAACGCCCACGACGACATGAGTCGATGGCTGGCGGGTGATCGCAGCACGCAACCGATCCCGTTTACCCACGGTGCCGACGGGCTGTGGACGCCACGCCAACCGTTGTTCGACCGACCCCTGACGCAAGCGCTGGGCGCGGCTTTTCCTGGCCTGACCCAGGCCAGTCGCCGTTTTGCCGCGCAACGCTTGGTGGAACTGGCGGACACCAGCCGTTCGATGACGGCCACCCGCCTGCTGAACATCCGAGCGACGCTGGATGACTGGCTGCCACCTGCTCCCGGCATCGCGGGGCAAACCGATGACCTGTTGCGTATGCTTCGGCCGGTGACACCGACATCAAGGACGTCCATCTATCTGGGGTTCGATGGCGTGTCGCCGGGGTTTGAGCGGGTGGATTTCCTGGTGCCGTTCACGCTGGACGCTTCGCTGCGTACCCCGGGCGCCGTCATTGCGCCAATGGCCAAGCCTTACGCGATGCAGCGTGCGGTCGAACAGGTGTTGGTACGCCAGGGCTTCATCGTGGAAAAAACCCACAAAAGCAACTCGATCAAACTGCACAATCTTGTCGCGACGCACCCCAAGTCCAGCAACGTCTATTTTTTCCTGACGCGCTGGACGGACTCTCCCAGCGTACAAATGAGATCCGGCAGTGGTATGCAGCTATCGGATGCCTGGTTCCAGGCGGGTAGTCGTGCCCAATGGTCGGGTCAACGCAGCGCCATGTCGCGTGTCACGACGGCCCTCGCGCAGGGACGTTTGGTCAAAGTGCTGGCGGGGATCCAGCACGATGCCAACTCACGGACGTTCACGGTGTATTTCGTCAGGCTCACAGGGATCTGAGCACAGCAACCTCAGCGACTGAGCAGCGACGCCGCCCCAGCGCCGCTGAACAAGGCGGCGCTGACGCGGTTGAACCAATTCTGGCCTTTGCCGCTGCGCAAGTACCGCGCAGCGCCATGGGCGCTCAGGCCGTAGGCGAGCTTGCAGAGCAGGTCGAGTACGGTCCAGGTGACGATCATCACCAACAGCTGCGGGAGAAAGGGTTGTGCACCATTGAGAAACTGCGGCAGGAAGGCGGCAAAAAACAGAATGTCCTTGGGGTTGCTGGCGCCCAGCACAAACGCACGACCAAACAACGTGCGAAAGCGTGGGGTGGCGACAGCCTGGGGGACCACGGCGCCTTGCGCCGGTTGACGCGATTGCTGCCAGCTCTGCCAGGCGAGGTAAAACAGGTAGAGCGCGCCGACAATCTTCAAGGCGCTGAACAGTTGCTCGGAAGCCAGTAGCAGAGCGCCCAGGCCCAGGGCCGAGGCGCTCAACAGGCAGATCGAGGCAAACACCCCACCGAGAAACGCTGGATACGAACGGCGCAGGCCGAAGTTGAGACTGTTGCTGATCATCAGCAATGACAGGGGCCCTGGGATCAGGATCACCACCAATGCCGCGCCGCTGAACAGTAGCCAGGTTTCCAGGTTCATCCGTTACTCCTTTTTATAGAAATATGAATTTGGCGATGAAGATCGCGCACAGCACCCACAGGCTCACCGAGATTTCGCGGTACTTACCGGTGCCGGCCTTGAGTGCCACATACGTGATGAAGCCCAGGGCGATACCGTCCGCAACCGAGAACGTCAGCGGCATCATGATCGCCGTGACAATCGCCGGAATGCTGTCCGTGGCTTCATCCCAATTGATGTGCGCCATGCTTGCCATCATCAGCATCGCCACGTAGATCAACGCGCCAGCGGTGGCGTAGGCCGGGATCATGCCGGCCAGCGGTGCAAAAAACATCGCAGCCACAAACAGCACGCCCACGGTCACGGCGGTGAGCCCCGTGCGACCGCCAGCGGCCACGCCAGCAGCACTTTCCACATAGCTGGTGACCGGTGGCACACCGACCATGGCACCAAACACACTGGAGGCACTGTCGGCCTTCAATGCACGGGAGAGGTTATCGATCTTGCCCTCGGCATTGACCAGCCCGGCCCGTTGCGCGACGCCCATCAGTGTACCCGCAGTGTCGAACATGTGTACAAAAAGAAATGCGAATACCACGCTAATCATGCTGACATTGAATACACCTTTGATGTCCATGGCCATCCAGGTTGGCGCCAGGCTCGGTGGTGTAGACACCATGCCGTTGTAATGCACCAAGTCCAGGCCCCAGCCAGCCAAGGTGACGGCGATGATGCTGATCAGGATCGCGCCGAACACCCGGTGGTAGCTGAGGATGGCGATCAGCAGAAAGCACACGGCTGCCAGCAGTGGCGCGGGTTCGTGCAGCGAACCGAGTTTGATCAGCGTGGCCGGGCTGTCGACGATGATGCCGGCGGTTTTCAGGCCGATCACCCCGAGGAACAGGCCCACGCCCGCGCCCATGGCATGGCGCAGGCTGACGGGAATGCTGTTGAGCAACCATTCACGCACCCGCGAGAGCGTCAGGCCCATGAACAGCACGCCCGAGATAAATACCGCGCCCAGCGCGGTTTCCCAGGTGTAGCCCATGGTGCCGACCACGGTGTAGGTGAAGAACGCGTTCAACCCCATGCCCGGCGCCAGGCCTACCGGCCAGTTGGCGTACAGACCCATCAACAGGCAACCCAGCGCGGCGGCGATACAGGTGGCGACGAACGCCGCGCCGTGGTCAATGCCGGCGTCGGCCATGATGTTGGGGTTGACGAAGATGATGTAGGCCATGGTGATGAAGGTGGTGAGGCCGGCGATCAGCTCGGTCTTCACTGTGGTGCCATGCAAGCTGAGCTTGAACAGGCGTTCTAGCCAACTGTTATTAGGCGGGGCGATGTCCAGCGTAGGGGCTTCGGATTTGCGGCTATCCACAGCGAGTACTCCTCAAGAGTTTTATTGTTATTTCCAGCGCCGGTCACGGATGTGGGCAACAGCGCTTTGAGGTACTGGCGGGTTTTGTTGACCAATAGGTCAGGAACTCGCACGAGGCGAATTATGCTTTTGTATACAAATAAAGCAAATAATGTTTTCGAATAGCGGTGTGAAGCGCTAGTTCGCGCTCAATGCCTGATTGACAGCCAGCCATCCGGCTACCGCTTCTTCGCCGGCCTCGCTGAACGCACGTTGCAGCAGTTTCACCTGTTCACGGCGCAATGACTGTTCGAAACGCAGGCCTTCCTCAGTCAATTCGAGCAGGCGTTTGCGCTTGTCGGTCTCGGACGCAACGCTGTTCACCAATTGCATTTCCTGCAATTGGCGCAGCGGAATGTTCAGTGCTTGTTTACTCACGCCGAGCAATTCCAGCAGTTGTTTCACGCTCAAGGCCGGGTAGCGCGCGATAAAAAACACAATGCGCTGATGCACCCGGCTCAGGCCACGGCGCTCAAGCATTTCGTCGGCCTTGGCGGTAAACGCCTGGTAGCCGAAGAAGAACGCTTCCATGGCGGTTTGCTGGGCGGTGGGGTTTTTAAGGTCAAGCATATTGACGTATCCGTGTGAGTCGTCGTAATTTCGGTCAACCAGTTTGACGTATTTTCCACAGGCTTCGCTACCGGTGACCTTATGGCCTTCTCTGAACGTGTTACGCGCCTCAAAAGCTCCTTGATCCGTGAAATCCTCGCGGCAGCCCAGCGCCCGGAAGTGATGTCGTTCGCCGGTGGCCTGCCGGCCGAAGCCATGCTGCCCGCGCTGAACTGGGACGACATGCCCCTCAACATCGGCCAATACGGCATGAGCGAAGGCGAGCCACAGTTGCGCGAATTGCTTGCCGCCGAAGCGCGCGCACTCGGCGTGCCGTGCCAGGCCAGCCAGGTGCTGGTGGTCAGCGGTTCCCAGCAAACACTGGACCTGGCGGCCAAGCTGTACATCGACAAAGGCACGCAGATCCTGCTGGAAGGCCCGACCTACCTGGCCGCGTTGCAGATCTTCCAACTGTTCGGCGCCGATTGCCTTACCGTGCAACTGGAAGCCGATGGCCCGAACCTGGCCGCGTTGCGCGCCAACCTCGAACGCCATCGCCCGGCGTTCATCTACCTGATCCCGACGTTCCAGAACCCGTCGGCCGTGCGCTACAGCGAAGCCAAGCGCGAAGCCGTCGCCGCGTTGCTTGATGAATTCGGCGTCACCCTAATCGAAGACGAGCCCTACCGCGAACTGACCTTCGACGGCGGCAGCGCCAAACCCATCGTCGGGCGCCTGAAAAAAGCCAGTTGGATCTACACCGGCACCGTGTCCAAGACCCTGTTGCCCGGCCTGCGCGTGGGCTACTTGATCGCCAGCCCGGACCTGTTCCCGCACTTGCTCAAGCTCAAGCAATCGGCCGATCTGCACACCAATCGTGTGGGCCAATGGCAGGCGATGCAGTGGATAGGCAGCGAAAAATACCAAAGGCATCTTGTGGAACTGCGCAGTTTTTACCGCCAGCGCCGCGATGCATTCCAGGCTGCGCTAGAGTGTCACTTCGCTGATCTGGCCGACTGGCAAGTGCCCCAAGGTGGATTATTCTTCTGGCTGACCTTGAAACAGCCACTCGACACCCGCACCTTGTTGGCGCAAGCGCTGGAGCAGAACGTCGCGTTCATGCCCGGTGAACCGTTCTTTTCCGAGCCGGACCAGCATCACGGTTCGTTGCGACTCAATTTCAGCCATATCGACCCGGCCCGCCTCGACGAAGGTCTCAAGCGCCTGGCCGCGGTGGTCCGTCAAGCACAGCACGCGCAAGCGGCATAAGGGGAGCCCCATGTACAAGGTTTATGGCGATTACAAGTCGGGCAACTGCTACAAGATCAAATTGATGCTCAGCCTGCTGGGCATCCCGTATCAATGGATCGATGTGGACATCCTCAAGGGTGACACCCAGACCGCCGAATTCCTGGCGAAGAACCCCAACGGCAAGATCCCCGTGCTGGAACTGGAAGACGGCACCTGCCTGTGGGAGTCCAACGCGATCCTCAACTTCCTGGCCGATGGCAGTGAATTCCTGCCGTCCGAGCCGCGCCTGCGCACCCAAGTGCTGCAATGGCAGTTCTTCGAGCAGTACAGCCATGAGCCGTACATTGCGGTGGCGCGGTTTATCCAGTTTTACCTGGGGCTGCCCGAGGATCGCCTGGAGGAATACAAGAAGCTGCACAAGGGCGGCTACAAAGCGCTCAAGGTCATGGAGCGTCAATTGCAGCTCACGCCGTACCTGGTGGGCGATCAGTTCTCCATCGCGGATGTGGCCTTGTATGCCTACACCCATGTGGCGAATGAGGGTGGTTTTGAGTTGGAGGCTTATCCGGGTGTTCAAGCCTGGTTGGCGCGAGTGGCCAGCCATCCCAAGCATGTGGCGATGCTCGACTGATAGCGCGGTCAAAAATGTGGGAGCGGGCTTGCTCGCGAATACGGTGCGCCAGTCAGAGATGCTCTAGCTGAACTACCGCTTTCGCGAGCAAGCCCGCTCCCACACTTAAGCTCTATGTTGTGCCAGGTAATTTTTCAGTGAGCAGGTCGAAACACCGCTGCGCCGCCGGGCTCAAGCCCATTGCGCTGCGACTGATCAACCCGATCTCCCGGTTCACGCCGGGATGATCGATGTGGATGCGCCTCAACCCCTCCAGGCTGTCCGCCGCCGATTCCGGCAGCACACTGATTCCCAGCCCCTGGCGCACCAGGGCCAACACCGTGGACATGTAGTTGGCCTCCATCCCGGCGTTCATTGTCAGGCGCGTCTCATCGAACAGCGCATCCACTTGCTCGCGCACGCTGCTGTCGCGGCCGGTGAGGATGATCGGCTGGTCGGCCAATTGTTCCAGGGTCAGTTGGCGATGGCGGCTGAGAGGATGGTCCACCGGCACAAACGCACACAGGCGATCATTCAACACCGGCACGAATTCCAGGCCATGGCTGAGCCGTGCACGCACGCCGATACCGAAATCCACCTCGCCGGAGCGCACCTGGGCATGAATGCGATGGGCCACCAGGTCATGCAGGCGCACCTCGATTCCGGCAAAGCGCTCGCGAAACAAGCGTAGAACCGGCGGCAAACTGCCGGCGCACACCGAGGGCAGGGCGGCGATGGTGACCACGCCCCGGCGCAGGGCGGCGAGGTCGCGGGAGCCGGTGACGATGTTGTCCAGGTCCAGCAGCAGTTTTTCCATGGGGCCACGCGCGTCCTGGCCGGCGGCGGTGATGCTCACATGGCGCGGACTGCGGTCGAGGAGGGCGACGCCAAGCCAGTCTTCCAGTTGCTGCACCTGCACCGTCAGCGCCGAAGGTGACAGATGCAGCTCATTGGCAGCCTTGGTGAAGCTGCCGGTGCGAGCCACTGCTAGAAACGCCTGAATGTGTTGGATACTGTTCTTCATTTTGTTTTTCCGAACACTAGCGGGTGAATATTCCAATTTACAAAGATTAACCCGCTTCCAATACTCCGGGTAAAACAATAACCGGCCACCAAGGCCGCTCTGGAGTAACCCATGCTCGCTACCCTGGGTGTCATCACCATCCTGTGCCTGCTCGCTGCCGTCATGAGCAAACGCCTCTCGCCGTTGGTGGCCCTGATCGCCTTGCCGATCATCGCCGCGTTGCTCGGCGGGTTCGGTTTGCAAACCAGCGCCTTCATCATCACCGGTATCAAGAACGTCGCCCCTGTGGTGGGCATGTTTGTGTTCGCGATCCTGTTTTTCGGGATCATGACCGATGCCGGCATGCTCGACCCCATCATTGATCGCATCCTGCGCACGGTCGGCACGCGTCCTACACGCATTGTCGTAGGCACCGCGACCTTGGCGCTGCTGGTGCATTTGGATGGCTCCGGTGCGGTGACCTTTCTGGTGACGGTGCCGGCGATGCTGCCGCTGTATACACGGCTGGGCATCGATAAACGCATTCTGGCGTGTGTCTGCGCGATGGCAGCCGGGGTCAACTTTCTGCCGTGGACCGGCCCGGTGCTGCGTTCGTCGGCGGCTTTGCACGTGCCGGTGGCGGACTTGTTCCAACCACTGATCCCGGTGCAGATCGTCGGCCTGATCTTCGTTTTCGCCTGCGCCTGGTGGCTCGGCCGTCGCGAAGAAAAACGCCTGGGTCTCGGCGCCGGCTCCACGGTGGATGCGGTGCCACAGCGCGTACTCAGTGACGATGACATCAAGCTGCGTCGCCCGCGCCTGTTCTGGGTCAACCTGATTCTGACCGTGTTGGTGATGGTGGTGATGATTGCCGGCTGGGTCGATCCGGTGGTGATGTTCATGCTCGGCACCGTGGTGGCGCTGTGCATCAACTACCCGAACGTTGATGCCCAGCGCGCCCGCATCGACGCCCACGCCAAGACCGCCCTGACCATGGCCAGCATTCTGCTCGCCGCCGGGGTGTTCACCGGGATCATGCAGGGCACCGGCATGCTCAAGGCGATTGCCGAGGTGGCGGTGGCGCAGATTCCTGCGGGCCATGGCAAGTTGATCCCGGCGGTGGTGGGCTTTATCTCCATGCCGCTGAGCATGTTGTTTGACCCGGATTCCTACTATTTCGGCGTGATGCCGGTGATCGCTGAAGTCGGCAAGGCCCTGGGCGTCGACCCGCTGCAAGTGGCCCAGGCCTCGCTGCTGGGCGTGCACACCACCGGCTTCCCGGTCAGCCCGCTGACCCCCGCGACCTTCTTGTTGGTGGGCCTGTGCAAGATCGAACTGGCCGATCACCAGCGCTTCACCATTCCGTTTCTGTTTGCCGCGTCGGTGTTGATGACCCTGACCGCGTTGCTCCTGGGAGTTATTTGAGATGAAAACCTTGCGCATCGGTTCCGGCGCCGGCTATTCCGGAGACCGTATCGAACCTGCTGTGGAACTGGCCGAGCAGGGCAACCTGGATTACCTGGTGTTCGAATGCCTGGCCGAACGCACGATTGCTTTGGCGCAACAGGCGCGGATCAGCGATCCCGAGGGCGGTTACGACCCGTTGCTGAGCGAGCGCATGCGCCGCGTGCTGCCGTTTGTAGGCGTAAGGGCCGGGCGTCGTCGCCTGCGGGTGATCACCAATATGGGGGCGGCCAATCCGGTGTCGGCGGCTGATGAGGTGCGGCGAATTGCGCGTGAACTGGGCCTTGCACTCAAGGTCGTCGCGGTGGTCGGCGATGACGTGTTGGAGGTGTTGAAACCTGAGCTTCTGCTGGATAACGGCCAGACGGTCGGTTCCTTGGGTGAGCGGCTGATTTCTGCGAATGCCTACTTGGGCGTCGACGGCATTCTACAGGCGCTGCACGCTGATGCGGACGTGGTGATCACCGGGCGCGTGGCCGACCCATCACTGTTCCTGGCGCCGCAGATGTTTGAATTTGGCTGGGCGGCGGACGATTGGCAGCGCCTGGGGCGCGGCACGTTGGTGGGGCATTTGCTTGAATGTGCCGGGCAAGTCAGCGGCGGCTATTTTGCAGATCCTGGCTTCAAGGATGTGGAGGACCTGGCTCGCCTGGGTTTCCCCTTGGCCGAGATCACTGCGGACGGTGAGGCGGTGATTACCAAGGTAGCTGGGTCCGGCGGGCGGGTCAGCTGTGCGACCTGCACCGAACAGCTTATCTATGAAGTGCACGACCCGGCGGCGTACCTCACGCCTGACGTGACGGCCGATTTCTCTCAAGTGGGCTTCGTTGAGGAAAGCACTGATCGCGTGCGTGCCCAAGGTGCGGACGGCCGTATACGCCCCGAAAAGCTGAAGGTCAGCGTCGGCTATCTGGACGGTTGGATCGGTGAAGGGCAGATGTCCTACGGTGGTCCCGGTGCTGTCGCACGGGCGCAACTGGCGCGGGATGTGGTCCTCAAGCGTCTTGAGTTGATGGGCGTGAAGATGCAGGACGTGCGTGCCGAACTGATCGGCATGGACTCGCTCCACGGCCCGCGCAGCCGTGTCGAACCCTGGGAAGTGCGCCTGCGCGTGGCCGCACGCTGTGAAGATCGCGGTGAGGCAGTGCGGGTTGGCAATGAAGTGGAAACCCTCTACACCAACGGCCCGTCGGGCGGCGGCGGCGCCAGCAAAAGCGTGCGTCAGGTGGTGGCGGTAGCGTCGTTGTTGCTGCCGCGCGATAAGGTCAACCCGAGGATCGAAGCATGAAGCTACAGATGCTGGCCCATTCCCGCACCGGGGATAAGGGCGATACGTCGAACATTTCGATCATTGCCTATCGTGCCGAGGATTACCCACTGCTGTGCGAACAGTTGACGGCCGAACGTGTTGCCGAGTTTTTCGCGGGTTTGCGTGAGCCAGGCGCGGCGCCTGTACGGCGCTATGCATTGCCGAATGTGCAGGCGCTGAACTTCGTGTTGCCGGGCATCCTGCGCGGCGGCGTCACCCGTTCGCTGGCGCTGGATGCCCATGGCAAGTGCCTGGGCTCTGCGCTGCTGGAATTGTCGATTCAGCGGTAGGCGGTCAAACCCCAGCGAAGCGCTTGTCCAGATAATCAATGATCACCTTGGAGTCATACATCCAGTTGGTCTGGCCATTTTCTTCGATACGCAGGCACGGCACCTTGATCTTGCCGCCTTGCTCCAGCAGGGTCTGGCGGTCCTGCTCGTTGTTCTTCGCATCTTTCAGCGCGACGGGCACATTCAGGCGGTGCAGGGTGCGGCGGGTCTTCACACAGAACGGGCAGGCGTGGAACTGATACAGCGTCAGCTCCTTGGCCGCAGCATTCACCTGTGCCTGTTGCTCGGCAGAACGCTGCTTTTTGCGTGGGCGGGTAAGAAAGTCGCCCGCGATGATGACGTGGCCGAGGCCCACTCGAAGTGCTTTGACGAACATGGCTGAAACCTCTTGCCCATGAAGAAGGGGCCGCAGCTTACCTGATTTTCTGCAGACGAAAAAAAACCGGCGATGAACGCCGGTTTTTTTGTGCGCAGCCTGTTACTTGATCAGGCTGAGAAATTCGCTGCGGGTGGCCGCATTTTCGCGGAACTCACCCAGCATCACCGAGGTGATCATCGACGAATTCTGCTTCTCCACACCGCGCATCATCATGCACATGTGCTTGGCTTCGATCACCACGGCCACGCCCAGGGCGCCGGTCACTTGCAACACGGCATCAGCGATCTGGCGGCTGAGGTTTTCCTGGATCTGCAGGCGGCGCGCGTACATGTCGACAATCCGCGCAACCTTGGACAGGCCCAGCACTTTGCCGCTCGGGATATAGGCCACGTGGGCCTTGCCGATGAACGGCAGCAGGTGGTGTTCGCACAGCGAGTACAACTCGATGTCCTTGACCAGCACCATTTCGCTGTTGTCGGAGCTGAACAAGGCACCGTTGGTGACTTCTTCCAGAGTCTGCTCATAGCCGCGGCAGAGGTACTGCATCGCTTTGGCGGCACGCTTTGGCGTGTCGAGCAGGCCCTCGCGGGAAACGTCCTCGCCGAGTTGGCCGAGGATCGCGGTGTAGTTTTGTTCCAATGTCACAGGACTGTTTCCGTATGGGTTTCAGAACGGTACGGTGTATGCCTGTACCAATGTGAAGCGTTTTTCAGCGCGGATGCCGCATTGAGCGCTGGTGATTGGCGCATATAGTAGCGTAGGTGCGCCGACAGTTGTATTCCTGGGCGATGCCGATGTTAGAGTCGGCCTCCGTTGAGGGGGACGTGATGACACCATTGGAACGAAGCATTTCTGAGCGTGCGGTGCTCTTTGCCAAGGAAAACCGGACACGAATAGCCCGGCAATTGGCCTGCTTGAAAAGGTATCCGGCTGACGAATTTCCTGTATCAGTATTCATGGCTGGCTCCCCAGGCGCAGGCAAGACAGAGGTTTCGAAGTCTTTTATTCGCTTGATGGAAGCGAGTGGTGCCACAGCTCTTCGGATCGATCCTGACGACTTTAGAGCGTATTTTCCGGAATACACAGGTGGGAACTCGAGTCTTTTTCAGCGGGGTGTAACCGTTATCGTTGAGCGGACCATCGATTTGGTTTATCAACAGCGCCAATCGTTTCTTCTGGATGGGACACTTGCGAGTCTTGATGTGGCCAGAAAGAACATTCAACGCGCGCTCGATAAAGACAATCGAACGGCTCAAATCATTTACGTTTATCAGAAGCCTGAGCTGGCATGGGAGTTTGTGATGGCACGGGAGGCTATCGAAGGGCGAAACATTCCCTGCAATGAGTTCGCTCGCCAGTTTTACGCATCAAAGTCAACGGTTTGCCAGTTAAAGAGAGAATTTCAGGGGCGTCTTCAAGTCGACGTGTTGATCAAGGACACGGATGGTAGCGATGCAGAAATAGGCATCGACCTTTCAGCCGAGGAAATTGACGAGTTAGTCAGGCAGCCCTACCATCCAGATCAACTTGAGAGAATTTTGACCGGAGCAGCCTTATGAAAGGCGAAATCACGGAAACGGTAGAAAGCTATACAGCAATGACTATGTCAGACTTTTTCCGGAACTGTTCGGTAGAGGAAAAACGCGCGGTGTATCGAAGCGCGGCCAATACTGCGATTACGATGCAAAAAGCCGTGATTTCTTTAGCGAAAGAAAAGAGATCTCGGGAGTTTGGTGATAGCTAGGCATTTAGCCCCGAACAAAAAAGCCCAGCCTCAGCGCTGGGCTTTTTCATGGTTACTCGTCGCGCCCTTCCATCATCGTACGCTTGAGCATCACATACACCGCCCCCGCGCCGCCGTGGCGGGCCTGGCATGAGGTAAAGCCGAGGACCTGGGCATGCTGGCGCAGCCAGGTGTTGACGTGGCTTTTGATCATCGGGCGCTTGCCATCCAGCCGCACGGCCTTGCCGTGGGTGACGCGCACGCAGCGGATTTCGAACTTGGTGGCTTCGGCCAGGAAGGCCCACAGGGTTTCCCGGGCTTTTTCCACGTTCATGCCATGCAGGTCGAGACTGCCTTCGAACGGGATCTGGCCGGCCTTGAGCTTGCGCATCTGGCTTTCCTGCACGCCATCGCGGGCCCACATCAGCTCGTCTTCAGGGCCGACATCGATCACGAACTGGTCCGACAGGCCGTCCACGGTGGTGGCGTCAGTGCGCACGGTCGCGGCCTGGCGCAGCTTGGCGATCTGCGCGCGGTCGGCCTTGGGTTTGCCGGTGTCGGCGCGGTCGTGCTTGATCGGCTTGACGCCGCGCAGCTCGTTTTTGAACAGGGAAAAATCGTCGTCTTGCATGTTGGCCTCCGCGAAGGGCGGGCAGTTTACCTAAATCGCGGCGGCCAGGGCGCAGGAAACGCTATCCAAGCGCCATCAGTCGTGCTTTTTCATCAGGTGTGAAGCGATGTTCAGCGACAACGGCTGACGCATTTTCCGACGGCTGCGCCGCCATAACCATACGCCCAACCACAGCACCAGCAGCCCGATCACCAACAGAATCGCCGAGCCGCCAGGGCTGGCATTCAATTCACCAAGGGCCGGCGAGTGACCAAACAAACCGGCGCCACCAGCGCCGGCCAACAGCAGACCAACTATCGCCAGCAGCGCGGCAATGCCGGCCACCAGACGCAGACGCCAGTTGCTCGGGCCCTTGGGGCGCAAGCGACGAGCGTCAAAACCATCGGATATCTTCATTCCGACCTTTCCTCCAGGGTATCGGCCCTTCGACCGGACAATACACAGGTTGTTCCGGGGCGAGGGGTAAATGCGCCAAATGAAAGGGCTTTGCGGATGAGCGGGGCCGTAAACAGGCCGCACCGCTCATCAGAAGGTCGATCAGATCAGATCAGATCTTTGGTCAACGCCAGGGTGGCGAAGTTGTCGGCCATGATGGCCATTTCGGTTTGCTGCACATGCTCGGCGCTGAGGATGCCGCCTTTGTAAGGCAGGTCACGGGTGGCGCAGGCGTCTTCCACGAGGGTGCAGCGAAAGCCCAGGTTCTTGGCGGCGCGCACGGTGGTGCTGACGCTGGAGTGGCTCATGAAACCGCAGACGATCAGGTCCAAGGAGCCGAGGTCCTGCAAGTGTTTTTCCAGGCCGGTGCCATGAAAGGCGCTGGGCAGCAGCTTGCCGATGATGGTTTCGTCGCCTTCAGGCTCAAGGCCCGGAATGAATTCGCCGCGCTCGCCCTGTGGGTCGAACAGACCACCCACGGTGCCCAGGTGACGTACATGCACGATCGGGCGCCCGGCGTTGCGGGCGGCTGACACAAGTTGCTTGATGTTGCCGACGGCCGCGTCCATGCCTGAGAGGGCGAGCGGGCCGTTGAGGTATTCCTTCTGGGCGTCGATGATCACGAGGGTCGCATGGCTGAGGTTCGCTGCTGCGTAACCACGACCGCTGAGTTGAAACATCGTCTTTGGAACGGACATTCTGGGGCTCCTGTGAGGGGGGCTTTTGCGACATTGTCCACTGGCTGAGCGGTTCTGTGAATCGCTACCATCGTAAGGTACGCCGTTGTTGACGTGCAGCCATGTCAAGAGGTGGGCCTGTTTAACACAATGATGGCAATTTGGATGAAATCCGACGGATGGCGGCGGGTTTTCGTACATCGTCGGTACAGGTGAAGGCTGTTAGAATCGCCAGTCGTTTTTTCCAGGAGCTTGCCCCCGTGACCACTTCCCGCCTGCGCACCTTGCGCGACCATATCCGTTGGGCTGTCAGCCGTTTCCATGGGGAAGACCTGTTTTTTGGCCATGGCACCGATAATGCCTGGGACGATGCCCGGCAACTGGTGCTCGGTGCCTTGCACTTGCCGTGGGAAATTGCCGACAGCTACCTCGACTGCAACCTGGAAGAAGAGGAAGTCGCCCACCTGCAACGCTTGTTGCATCGCCGCATCCACGAACGCGTGCCGACCCCCTACCTGATTGGTGAGGCCTGGTTCTGTGGTATGTCGTTTATCGTCGATGAGCGCGTGCTGATTCCACGTTCACCGATCGGCGAACTCATCGAAAACCGCTTCGAACCCTGGTTGGCGCAGCCGCCGGCGCGGATCCTCGACTTGTGCACCGGTTCCGGTTGCATTGGTATCGCGTGCGCCTATGAATTCCAGGACGCTGAAGTGGTGCTGGGGGATTTGTCCTTCGAGGCCTTGGAAGTGGCCAACCAGAACATTGAGCGCCATGGCGTCGATGAGCGTGTCTACACCGTGCAGGGTGACGGTTTCGATGGCCTGCCGGGTCAGCGCTTTGACTTGATCGTGTCCAACCCGCCGTATGTGGATGCCGAAGATTTCGCCGACATGCCCGACGAATACCAGCACGAACCGGAACTGGGCCTGGCGTGTGGTGACGACGGCTTGAATCTGGTGCGGCGCATGCTGGCCGAAGCGGCGGACCACCTGACCGAGAAGGGGTTGCTGATTGTTGAAGTGGGTAACAGCCAGGTGCACGTGGAGGCGTTGTACCCGGAAGTGGACTTTGCCTGGCTGGACTTCCAGCGCGGTGGTCACGGGGTATTCATGTTGACGGCTGAGCAGTGCCGTCAACATCAGGCGGTGTTTGCCGCCCGCGTTTAATCCTTACCCGCAGGGCGTCCGATAAACAGGGCGCCTAGCGGTGTGTCGCAATCCAGATCAACAACCCCGCCTGAAACACCGTAAACGCCACCAGGCAGGTGATGGTAAAGCGCAACCCGCTGTCCTCACGCTTGAACTTGGTGACTTTTTCCTCTTCCTTGCGCAGCTTCACTTCCTGCTCCAACAGATTCTGCTCGGCCTGTTGCAGCATCTGCGCCGCTTCCAGAATCTCGACGAACTGCACTTTTTCAGTGTTCCAACTGTCCAGCACATCACTGACCTTGCCCGGCTGCACGTTACCCTTGAGGTGCTGCACATCGGCATAAGCCACATCAAAGCCCTGGATGCGCAGGAAGTGATCGCGACGCAGGCGGGTGGCTTCGTTCAGCGCATCTTTGTTGGCCAGGTCAACGCCGTCGACGCGGTAGTGCGACCACTTCTTTTTCGCCCATGCGGCCCCCTGGGCCACCAGGAAACGACCGATGCCACGGTTGGCTGGTTCGATTTCCAGGCTGTTACCGGGGCCGAAGTGCACGCGATGTTTATCGTGGTCAACCCAGATATCCAGGTGATTCTGTTCACGGCGCACGCGCTGGCCGGGCAACTGGATGACCATGCGCAGCAAGCTGTGGTGTTTGTCATTGCGCTCGGCATAGCCGAACTGCACGAAGCGCAAAGGCCGCACGCCGGTGGCGCGGTCGGTGGCCAGGGGCGCCAGGCGCAGCATCTTGAAATGCTCAGCCTGGACATCCGCCCACGGTAGGGGCGCCGCGTCGACGGCCTCGGTTTTGTCAGCCGGGGTTTCGGCGGTGGATTCCGGTGTTGCTTCAGTGGTTGTCATGCGGCGCGATCCTGTCCAAGCCCAGCGAGTCGACAGTCTTTTTACTGTCGACTCTGGGCTTATCGGCCGCTTTCCCGAGGACTGGAGGCAAATTGTCGCTTAACGGGGTTGAAGTCCGTCGATAAAGCGCACCAGGCGGTTGCCCAGCTCGGCGGCAAGGGGCAGTTGCGGGTCGTTGTAGGAGGCCAATTGCTGTTTCACATTGTTGGGCACGATGCGCATCACGTGGTTCATGCCCTCGATCAGTACGAGCTGCGCGTCGGGCTTGGCCTTTTTCAGTTGCTGGGCATCGCCCACACCGACCTGGATATCGTTGGTGCCCTGGATGATCAGTGCCGGCATGTTCAATTTGGCAAAGGCTGCCGAAGGATCGGCACGGAACAGGCTGATCAGATACGGCTGCACACTGGGTCGGAAAATGCCTTCCAGCGGGCCAGGCACATCCGCGTCCACTTGGCCGGCCTTGAGGTGATCGAGGATTTGGTTGCTGCGCAGCAGCAGGGCAGGGGGCAGGTGATCGGCCAGTTGTTGGCGGATGACTTGATCCACCGGGCGCGCGCTGCCGGACAGCGAGACCACGCCCGCCGGGTCCAATTGCGGCGCGGCGAGGGTCGCCACCAGCGCACCTTCGCTGTGGCCCAGCACAATCAGCGGGCCCATGCGTTTGTCGGCCTTGAGCAATTTGCCCCAGGCCACGGCGTCGGCGACGTAGGCGTCCAGGGTCAGGTTGCGTTCGTCGGGGGTGGCCGCCAGGCTGGCCGCCACGCCGCGCTTGTCGTAGCGCACGCTGGCGATGTTATGCCGCGCCAGCACCCAGGCCAGGCGTTTGAGGCTGTCGTTGCGCGCGCCGTCGGCACTGTTGCCGTTGCGGTCGGTAGGGCCGGAACCGGCGATGATCAGCACCACCGGTACTGGCTTGTCGGATTTGGGCAGCAAGAGCGAACCAAACAGCTCGCCGCTACCGGTGTCGAGGCTGATAGGCCGTTGCAGCACCACAGGGGAGGCGGCGAAGCCCAGGCTGGAAAACAGGGTGAGGGTCAAAAGCAGAACTCGCAGCATCATCGCGCCATTATGAGAGAGGTGCCGGTTGGACCAAGGTCTACCGCTAAGGTTTCGAGGATGAACTACTCGGTTAGCCTGCGTATACTGGCCGCCTTAAGTTATTACGGTTGACTTGATTCAACTGATTTCACGGAGCGCCCTGCATGTCCGGCAATACCTTCGGCAAGCTGTTCACTGTCACCACCGCGGGCGAAAGCCATGGCCCGGCGTTGGTCGCCATTGTCGACGGCTGCCCGCCAGGCCTCGAGCTGTCCCTGGAAGACCTGCAGCGTGACCTCGACCGCCGCAAGCCCGGCACCAGCCGTCACACAACCCAGCGCCAGGAGCCCGACGAAGTCGAGATCCTCTCCGGCGTGTTCGAAGGCCGCACCACCGGTTGCGCCATCGGCCTGTTGATCCGCAATACTGACCAGAAGTCCAAGGACTACTCGGCGATCAAGGACCTGTTCCGCCCGGCCCACGCCGACTACACCTACCACCACAAATACGGCGAGCGCGACTACCGTGGCGGTGGCCGCAGCTCGGCACGCGAAACCGCGATGCGCGTGGCGGCCGGTGCCATCGCCAAGAAATACCTGGCGACGCAGGGCATTGTGATCCGTGGCTACATGAGCCAATTGGGCCCGATTGAAATCCCGTTCAAGACCTGGGACAGCGTGGAAGACAACGCCTTCTTCAGCCCCGACCCGGACAAGGTGCCGGAACTGGAAGCCTACATGGACCAGTTGCGCCGCGACCAGGACTCCGTCGGCGCCAAGATCACCGTGGTCGCTGAGGGCGTGAAACCTGGCCTGGGTGAACCGATCTTCGACCGCCTCGACGCGGAGCTGGCCCATGCGCTGATGAGCATCAACGCGGTGAAAGGCGTGGAAATCGGCGCCGGTTTTGCGTGTGTGTCCCAGCGCGGCACCGAGCACCGCGACGAGCTGACCCCGGAAGGTTTCCTCAGTAACAACGCGGGCGGCATCCTCGGTGGCATTTCTTCCGGTCAGCCGATTGTGGCGCACCTGGCGCTCAAGGCGACGTCGAGCATCACCACGCCGGGCCGTTCGATTGATGTGCACGGCAACCCGGTGGACGTGATCACCAAGGGGCGCCACGATCCTTGTGTCGGCATCCGTGCCACACCGATCGCCGAGGCAATGATGGCCATCGTGTTGATGGACCATCTGCTGCGCAACCGTGGGCAGAATGCCGATGTTCGCGTGAGTACGCCGGTGCTGGGCCAGCTGTGACGGGTCGGCTGTGACAGCCCTTCCGTACTGGCGCCTCTCCAGCTTCTACCTCTTCTACTTCGCCCTCCTGGGGGCGACGGCGCCCTTCCTGGCGCTGTACTTCGACCACCTGGGGTTCTCCAGCGCGCGCATCGGCGAGTTGGTGGCCATCCCTATGCTGATGCGCTGCGTGGCGCCCAACCTGTGGGGCTGGCTGGGCGACTACACCGGCCGGCGCTTGGCCATCGTGCGCTTTGGCGCGGTGTGCACGCTGGTGAGTTTTTCGCTGATCTTCATCAGCCATACCTACGCCTGGCTGGCGCTGGTCATGGCGCTGCATGCGTTCTTCTGGCATGCGGTGCTGCCGCAGTTTGAAGTGATCACCCTGGCGCACCTGCAAAAACAGACCTCGCGCTACAGCCAGATCCGCCTGTGGGGCTCCATCGGCTTCATTCTCACCGTGGTGATCATGGGCCGCCTGTTCGACTGGCTGAGCCTGGACATCTACCCGGTGGTGGTCGTGGTGATCATGGCCGGCATCATCGGTGCCAGCCTGTGGGTGCCGAATGCGCAACCTGTCAGCCACGGCAATCGCCTGGCGGGTGACGGTTTTCTAAAGCAATTGCGCAGCCCAGGCGTCCTGGCGTTTTATGCCTGCGTGGCGCTGATGCAGATGAGCCATGGCCCGTACTACACCTTTCTCACGCTGCACCTCGAACACTTGGGCTACAGCCGGGGTGTGATCGGGATGTTGTGGGCGTTGGGGGTGGTGGCGGAAGTGCTGATGTTCCTCGCCATGAGCCGCATCCTCTCGCGCTGTTCGGTACGCCGGGTGTTGCTGGCGAGTTTCTTGCTGGCGGCACTGCGCTGGCTGCTGCTGGGCTCGTTTGCCGAGTTTTTCTGGGTGCTGTTGCTGGCGCAGGTGATGCACGCCGCCACCTTCGGCAGCTTTCATGCGGCGGCGATTGCCTTTGTGCAGCGCAGTTTCGGTGACAGGCAACAAGGCCAGGGCCAAGCGCTGTATGCAGCGCTGGCCGGCACTGGCGGCGCATTGGGCGCTCTGTATTCAGGCTACAGTTGGAACCTGTTGGGGCCGACCCTGACCTTCAGCATCGCCAGCATCGCTGCCCTGGCGGCCGCCGTTATCATCGGTTTTCGATTGCAAGAGCAGAACCAAGGAACCCTTCAATGAGCTATGTCGCTGTCTACTCCGTCGCTACACCGGATACGCCGAACAAGGTCCTGACCCATTTTGAGGACATCGCCGCCATCCTGGCCGAGCATGGGGTGCGTTTTGAGCGTTGGCAGCCCGGCCCGGTCGAGAAGGGCGCCAGCGATGGCGAGTTGATTGCCGCCTGCCAGGCGCAGATTGATCAGCTCGGCTACAGCGCAGCTGAAGTGATGAGGGATGCCGGCGACCCCGCGCAGAACGCCGAATTACGAGGGCAGTTTCTCGATGAGCGCCGCTACAGCGAAGACGATGCGCGTTTTTTCCTTGCCGGCCAGGGCCTGTTCGCGCTGCATATTGGCGATTACGTATACGCCATACGTTGCGAGAAAAACGACCTGCTGGTGATCCCGGCCGGTGTGATGCATTGGTTCGACATGGGTGATAACCCGCACTTCGTGGCGTTGCGTTTATTCAATACCGCGAAAGGGTGGAATCCTGAATTCACCGGTGACGATATTGCCCACCGTTTTCCCGGATTGGATGATTAATCGCCAGCGATCAGAAACTTCAACCCCCGCATATTGGAAGTTGTTGTGGGAAGAAACTTAAGCTCCTGTAGGGGCTTGCTGTTTATTGTAGGGGGCGCGTTTTAATCCCACGCCTTATGTAACTCTCTTCGGCAATAACGTTTATATCATCCGTCAATAGGAGGAATCCGAAGGGTGATAGGACGTCAGCCAATAAAAAGGAGAGAAACCAATGAGAGGCCCAGGGGAATCGTTCCAGGCGCCGTATTCGGTGCCCAACGCTGTCAGGCGGCGCATTAATCTGGCGGGCAAGAGACTCACGCCTACGGAGTTGGAAATACTGCGCTGGGCCTCGGAAGGCAAGACGGTGTGGGAGATCAGCCAGATACGCGCCACGTCTGAAGCCACGGTTAAATTCCATTTGCGCAATATCTACGGCAAATTGGAAGTCAGCAACCGTGTCCAGGCGATGAACGAAGCGGCGCGCAAAGGGCTTTGCTGAATGCATGAAAAAAGGGCCGCGACACCCAAGGGTGTCGCGGCCCTTTGCTTTACCTGCTGCTTAGGCCGAGTGGTAGGTCGGCAGGGCAAAGCGGTTCTGGCTTTGCAGCATCGAAATCTGTGGCAGGTCGCTGGCTTGTTCAGCCAGGTCGCGACGGATGGCGCTGATCACCCAAGTCAATTGGTCGGCCGTGTGCAGTTGCTGGTAGGAAATCGAGCGCTTGACCTGCTTGCCTTCGCTGTTGCGCAGGGTCAACAGGATGCCACCGTCGGGACGTGGCTGGGTGGTGACGTCGTAGTTGGAGAATACTGAAGCGAATTTATCTTGGATCAGGCTCATGTCTATCAGCTCCGTTGGCTCAAGTTGGCAAGCATGGAGTGATAGGTGCAGTGATTGTGCCAGCTATCGATTTTTCAAAATAACGTTATAAATCAGTAAGATATAAATTTTACAGATTTTCGATTTCGTGCAATTTGCATGAATGGCCATCATGCATCCTGCATTTTGCGTGGCTCGACAGGGTCGACCGGACGCACCATTACCTTTAAAGACTGCATCCGCGTCGCTGAATTCCTTTTTTCAGCGGGCGTTCATCGGGATACAAAACTTTTCAAATCCTGCGTGTACAGCCGAAGAGAGGCTGACGTACTTTCCTGCAAGGTTTACGAAGAATAAGAAAAAGGACGTTCCCATGAGCCATTCGCAAAACGACATGATCACCTGGGGCATGATGCTGCGTAAGGTGCCCGCCATTGTGCGCGCCCTGCCACGGGTGGTGCGCGGCATGCGTGCCGCCAACGTCACCGACCCTCAGCAGCCCTGCGGCCTGGGCTGGCACTTCGAGCAGGCCACCTTGCGCAATCCGCAGGGCACCGCCTTGTTGTACGCCGACCGCGTGCTCAGCTACACCGAGGCCAACCAATCCGCCAACCGTATCGCCCACCACTTACAGGCCCAGGGCATCCGCAAGGGCGATGTAGTGGCGATGTTTATCGAAAACCGTCCCGAGTTGCTGCTGAGTGTATTGGCCGTGGCCAAGCTGGGTGGTATCTGCGCCATGCTCAACACGGCGCAGACCCAAGCGGCGCTGGTGCACAGTCTGAACCTGGTGAGCCCGGCGGCGATTGTGGTGGGCGCGGAATTGGTGGCTGCCTATGACGCCGTGCGGGATCAAGCGGGCATTCCTCCGGACCGGTCCTGGTTTATCCCGGACCAGCAGGCCATTGTGGCGCCCCAGGGTTATATCGACTTGATGGTCGCCAGCGCCGACGCCCCGGTGGATAACCCGGTCAGCACCGCGCAGATCTTTTTCAACGATCCTTGCTTCTATATCTACACCTCTGGCACCACCGGCTTGCCCAAGGCCGGCATCATGAAACATGGCCGCTGGACCAAGACCGCCGTCAGCTTCGGCAGCATCGCCCTGGACATGGGCCCGGACGATGTCCTTTATTGCACCTTGCCGCTGTACCACGCCACCGGCCTTTGCGTGTGTTGGGGATCGGCGATTGTCGGGGCCGCCGGGTTCGCCATCCGGCGCAAGTTCAGTGCCAGCCAATTCTGGGATGACGCTCGCCGGTTCAAGGCGACCACCCTGGGTTATGTCGGCGAATTGTGCCGTTACCTGCTCGATCAACCCGCCAACCTCAACGACCGTGATCACGGTGTGACCAAGATGGTCGGCAATGGCCTGCGTCCCGGCGTGTGGGCGCAGTTCAAGGCGCGCTATGGCGTCGAACATGTCTGCGAGTTGTATGCCGCCAGCGACGGCAATATCGGGTTCACCAACATTCTGAATTTCGATAACACCGTCGGCTTTTGCCTTCAGCACTGGGCGCTGGTGGACTACGCTCACGACAGCGGTGAGCCGATTCGTGGCAGCGATGGCTTCATGCATAAAGTGAAGACCGGTGGGCAAGGCCTGCTACTGGCCAGGATCGATGAAAAGTCGCCCTATGACGGCTACACCGACCCGGAAAAGAACCGCAAGGTGATCCTCACCGACGTATTCGAGAAGGGCGACCGCTACTTCAATACCGGCGATCTGGTGCGCAGCATCGGCTTTGGCCATGCGCAATTTGTCGACCGCTTGGGCGACACCTATCGTTGGAAGGGTGAGAACGTCTCCACCACCGAAGTGGAGAACGTGCTGCTGCAGCACCCGCAGATCGCTGAAGTGGTGGCCTACGGTGTGGAAATCGAAAACACCAACGGCCGCGCCGGCATGGTTGCCATCACCCCGAGCGAATCGCTGGCCTCGTTGGATATGCGTGAGTTGCTGCAATTCGCCCACGGCCAGTTGCCGCACTACGCGGTGCCGTTGTTCCTGCGTATCAAGGTCAAGATGGAAACCACCGGTACGTTTAAATACCAGAAGGTGAAGCTCAAGGAGGAGGCGTTCGATCCGCAGAAGGCAGGCAATGACCCGGTCTATGCCTGGTTGCCCGGCTCGGACTGCTATGTGCCGGTCACTGGGCAGCTATTGGCGCAGATCCAGGGTGGGCACTTTCGTTATTGAATATGCCTATGGAGGCTTTTGACAAAAAAACCATGACAGGTGGGAACTCCCTCGCGACACTGGGCGCCATATAGAGGACCAGACAAGGAGCCCCACATGTCAGACCAAGCCAAACAAATGACCGATGACGAAGCCGCAGAATTTGCCGAGCAGGTGTTCGACGTCGCCCGCCGTGGCGATGCCGCTATGCTCGCTGCGTTGCTGGCCAAAGGCTTGCCGGCCAATTTCCGTAATCACAATGGCGACACCCTACTGATGCTGGCGGCCTACCACGGCCATGCCGACGCGGTGAAAGTGCTGCTGGAATTCAAGGCTGACCCGCTGATTGCCAACGACAAGAACCAGTTGCCGATGGCCGGCGCAGCGTTCAAGGGCAACCTGGAGGTGGTCAAGGCACTGATCGAAGGCGGCGCGCCAGTGGATGCGTCGTCCTCCGATGGCCGTACGGCATTGATGATGGCAGCGATGTTCAACCGCGTGGAAATGCTCGACTACCTGCTTGGCCAGGGCGCCAACCCCAAGGCGACTGATGCCCAAGGCGCAACCGCGTTGGCGGCAGCACACACCATGGGCGCAGCGGATACGGCGGCGAAGTTGCAGAAACTGGTGTAGGCTACCCGCCCTCGAAAACCCGCCCGCCACAGGACCACACCCATGAAAACCGCCCTCGTCGAACTCATCAGCAAAATCAGCGCCGGCGTCATGAGCGAGGACGAAGTGGCGCGCATTGCCGATGAAGCGGCCCAGGCCTACGCAGATCCTGTGGCGTTTATGGCGGCCAACCCGGATATCAACTACGACGACAGCTTCCCGATTCCGTTGGGGGAGTGGGTCGTCGTCGGCAGCCTGCCGGAGACCGTGTTGTTCCAGGCCGACACCTACGGCGACCTGTTCGCGCAGATCGTCGCCTCGTTCGGTCCGGGCGTGGCGTTCAACCTCAAGCCCAAGCAGCTTGCGAAGACTGAGGACCTCACGGCGCTGAACCGCATCCAGATCCAGATGAGTGCCCTGAGCCCCGAAGACGGCGGCTATGTGCTGCTCAATTTCAGCCAACTGCTGGATGACGAGATCCAGGCTGTGCTGGTGTACGGTAACGATCTGCCACGCGTGCTGGCGCTGTGCGCCGAAGTGGGCATCAAGGGCGAGCCGTCCCTGGAAGCGCTGAAGATCGCCGTTCACGTCTGAAATAAAACGGAACCCCCACCAGGGCTGGCTATCCTACAAGTGCATGCCCTCACTTTAGGAGCGACACCATGGGTTCCACTTTTAATGGCTTGATCGGGCTGATCATCCTGGCGTTGGATATCTGGGCGATCATCAACGTGTTCAAAAGTGGCGCGAGCACGGGCGCCAAGGTGCTGTGGATCCTGTTGATCCTGCTGCTGCCGGTGCTGGGGCTGATCATCTGGGCAATCGCCGGACCGCGGGGCAACGTGCGGATCTGATTATCCAATCGATCTAGACTGGGCACAGTCCATGTGGGAGCGGGCTTGCTCGCGAATGCAGTCTATCGGTCACGGATGTTTCGACTGACACACTGCATTCGCGAGCAAGCCCGCTCCCACATTGGTTTCAGCACATCATTAGATTTATGTTTCGAAATATTCGCTGCACAGAATTTTCACATCCCATCCAAGACAATTCGCCGGCTTTATCTCCCGCCAGGGCTCTATCCTAGCTGCCACTAAAGGCGGGGCAGCGGTGCACGTTCAGTAATTAATAGCCTTGCTGCCATTGATCGGGCACCATTCGCGCCACCGCACTACTTTGTCACTTAAACTTCCAATGGGTCCTAAAACGACATGGCAAACCCGGACGCCCTGAATCAGCAGCGAGCTTCAAATCGCTTGCTGCAACCGACCGTCAAATCCCATCTGGCGTATACGCTGCTCTGTGCACTGGTCATGATGGTGATGTTCTCCCTGCTGCGCCTGGCGCTGCTGGTGTACAACCGCGAAATGATCCTCGACACGCCGGCCTCGACCTTCCTGGAAGCGTTCGCCAATGGCACGCGCTTCGACATCCGCTTCGTGATGTACGCGTTGATCCCGCTGCTGCTGGCGCTGTTCAGCGTCCGCGCCATGGCTGCGCGTGGGTTCTTCCGTCTGTGGCTGACCGTCGCATCCAGCATTGCCCTGTTCCTGGGCCTGATGGAAATGGACTTCTACCGTGAATTCCACCAGCGCCTCAACGGCCTGGTCTTCCAGTACGTGAAGGAAGACCCGAAAACCGTGATGAGCATGCTCTGGTACGGTTTCCCGGTGGTGCGCTACCTGCTGGCCTGGGCCGTAGGTACGCTGATCCTGAGCATGGCCTTCAAAGGCGCCGACCGCGCAACGCGCCCACGCGGGCCGTTCAGCGGTGGCAGTATCGGCACCCGCCAAGTGGCGCCGTGGTACACCCGCATTGCGGTGTTTGTGGTCTGCCTGTTGATCGCTGTGGTCGCCATCCGTGGCACCCTGCGCCAGGGCCCGCCGCTGCGTTGGGGTGACGTGTACACCACCGATTCGAACTTCGCCAACCAGTTGGGGCTCAATGGCACGCTGTCGTTGATCGGCGCGGCCAAGGCGCGGTTCTCCGAGCACCGTGACAACACCTGGAAAGCCACACTGGAGCAGCCGCTGGCGACCCAGACCGTGCGCGACATGCTGGTGTTGCCGACCGAAAAACTGGTGGATACCGACACCGCCGCCGTGCGCCGTGAGTTCACCCCGCCGGCCGAGAAAACCCTGCCGATCAAGAACGTCGTCGTGATCCTGATGGAAAGCTTCGCCGGTCACTCGGTAGGCGCCCTGGGCCGTCCGGGCAATATCACGCCGTACTTCGACAAACTGTCCAAGGAAGGCCTGCTGTTCGACCGCTTCTTCTCCAACGGCACCCACACCCACCAAGGTATGTTTGCCACCATGGCGTGCTTCCCGAACCTGCCGGCGTTCGAATACCTGATGCAGACCCCGGAAGGCAGCCATAAGCTGTCGGGCCTGCCGCAGTTGCTCAGCGCGCGCAAGTTTGACGATGTGTATGTGTACAACGGCGATTTCGCCTGGGACAACCAGTCGGGCTTTTTCAGCAACCAGGGCATGACCAACTTCATCGGTCGTAACGACTTCGTCGACCCGGTGTTCTCCGATCCGACGTGGGGCGTGTCCGACCAGGACATGTTCAACCGTGGCCTGGAAGAGTTGAAAGCCCGTGAAGGCGGCAAGCCGTTCTACGCCCTGCTGCAAACCCTGTCCAACCACACACCGTATGCCTTGCCGACGCCATTGCCGGTGGAGAAAGTCACGGGTCGTGGCAGCCTCGACGAGCATTTGACGGCGATGCGCTACTCCGACTGGGCCCTGGGTCAGTTCTTTGAAAAGGCCCGCAAGGAGCCGTACTTCAAGGAAACCTTGTTTGTGATCGTGGGTGACCACGGTTTTGGTAACGAGCAACAAATCACCGAAATGGACCTGGGCCGCTTCAACGTGCCGATGCTGATGATCGCACCGGGCATGCAGGAGAAGTTCGGCGAGCGTGACCACACCGTGGGCACCCAGATCGACATCGTGCCGACCATCATGGGCCGCCTCGGTGGCGAAACCCTGCACCAGTGCTGGGGCCGCGACCTGCTGAACCTGCCGGAAGGCGACAAAGGCTTCGGCGTGATCAAGCCGTCGGGCAGCGATCAGACCGTGGCGCTGGTCACCGGCGATCGTATCCTGGTACTGCCGAAGGAAATGCCGCCGAAGCTGTGGGAATATGAGCTGGGTGCCAACCCGACCGGTAAGGTGATTGCCGAATCGCCGGACGAAGGTGCACTAAGACAGAAACTGGAGTCGTTCCTGCAGACGGCGACCAAGAGCCTGTTGGATAACACCGCCGGCGTAGTTGACGGTAAGCCGGACTAATTAACCGGCAATAAAAAAGAGGCCTTTTAGGCCTCTTTTTTTTGCTTGGTTTTCTGTAGGAGCGGGCTTGCCCGCGAAAAACGTAAGGACAACGCGTTTATTCAGAAACTCCGTGTCGCCGTTAACGATCTTCGCGAGCAAGCTCGCTCCTACAGAGGCGCTTTTATATCCGACCGAGCAACAACAGCACCAGCAGTACTACCAGGACAACACCGAGGATACCCGACGGGCCATAACCCCAGTTGCGCGAGTGAGGGAAGACTGGCAGACCACCGACCAGCAGGAGGATCAGGATAATGATCAGAATGAGGCTCATGGTTTTTTTCCTTATTGGCCTTCTGTAAAGACCGGTTATTAACGATAGGCCCGCTAGTTGATTCACGAACGCCTTAACAACTCCGACTGTGGCCCACCGCGGAAAATTCAGTATTTTTTTAAAGCATTTCGCAAACATACTTATTTCTTTTAATGCGTTCGCAACTTCGCGTTGTTAGTTGAAAAATATTGAACTTAGGCTATAGGCGAGTATCCGACCCAGCTGCAGGTTTGCCGGGGGCATTCATCACTCTGATGGTGGATGGGAGTAGGAAAAACCTTCGCTACACTGCCGGTCACTTCTTCCGTGAACCACAAGGCTACTTGCTATGCAAAATCGCATGATGATCACTGGCGCCGGGTCGGGCCTGGGCCGCGAAATCGCTCTGCGCTGGGCCCGTGAAGGCTGGCAGTTGGCCTTGTCGGACGTCAGCGAACCCGGCTTGCAGGAAACCCTCAAGTTAGTACGCGAGGTGGGTGGCGACGGGTTTATCCAGCGTTGCGACGTGCGCGACTACAGCCAGCTCACCGCGTTTGCCCAGGCTTGCGAAGTGAAACTGGGTGGCATCGATGTGATCGTCAACAATGCCGGCGTGGCCTCCGGTGGGTTCTTTGCCGAATTGTCCCTGGAAGACTGGGACTGGCAGATCGCAATCAACCTGATGGGCGTGGTCAAGGGCTGCAAGGCGTTCCTGCCGCTGCTGGAAAAGAGCAAGGGCCGCATCATCAACATCGCGTCCATGGCCGCGCTGATGCAGGGGCCGGCGATGAGCAACTACAACGTGGCCAAGGCCGGTGTGGTTGCGCTGTCGGAAAGCCTGCTGGTGGAACTCAAGCAGCAGGAGGTCGGCGTGCACGTGGTGTGCCCATCGTTCTTCCAGACCAACCTGCTCGACTCGTTCCGTGGGCCGACCCCGGCGATGAAGGCCCAGGTAGGCAAGTTGCTTGAGAGCTCGCCGATCTCGGCGGCGGACATTGCCGACTACATCTACCAGCGCGTCGCAGAGGGCGAGTTCATGATCCTGCCCCACGAACAGGGGCGGATGGCGTGGGCGTTGAAACAGAAGAACCCGCAGTTGCTCTATGACGAGATGACCACCATGGCCGACAAAATGCGCGCCAAAGCGCAGGCGGCCAAGGGCTGATCAGGTAGTGGTCTGTCAGGCAATTTACCTCTCTTTGTAGGTGGTGCCTGTTTTCGCCGCAAGCCATTGCTGCGGTCCACCCGGTGAGTGCATGGTCGAAGTCCTTTCACTATTAAAAAGGACAACCGCCATGCTGGTCTTAAGCCGCGCTGTAGGCGAAGTCATCTCCATCGGCGATGACATCGCCGTGCACATCCTCGAGTTGAACGGTAACCAGGTGAAATTCGGCGTTGGCGCGCCGACCGGGGTGCAGGTTCATCGAGCGGAGGTGTACCAGAAAATCCTCGAACGCCAGGGCGCTGCCACTCATCCGGTGCCCGTGCCTAACCTCTGACGTCAGTCGAACAGATGCTTGGGCACATCGTGCTTGAGCATCAACTGGCACTGCTCGCTTTCCGGGTCGAAGACGATCAGCGCCTGACCCTTGGTCAACGCCTGGCGCACGCGCAGTACACGGGTCTCCAAGGGCGTGTCGTCGCCGTTGTCGGTGCCATCGCGGGTGACGAAGTCTTCGATCAGACGGGTCAGGGTGTCGACTTCAAGTGCGTCGTAGGGAATCAGCATACAGGCCTCGGGTGATGGATCCCGGCGATGCTACTGTGCCGGGACCCCAGTTGCCAGCCTCAGGACTTGTTGCCCACCAGGCTGTCTACCGACGGCACGCGTGTATCGCTCTCCATCTGCGTCTCGTGTTCGATTTGATGACTGAACCGATCCAGGGAGCCCTGGGCCGGTTGTGCATCGCTGGCGAACACCGGCGGGCTGAGGATGTAAGCGCCCAGCAAACGACTCAGGGCCGCGAGACTATCGATGTGGGTGCGTTCGTAGCCATGGGTCGCATCGCAACCGAATGCCAGCAAGGCGGTGCGGATATCGTGGCCGGCGGTGACCGCCGAGTGTGCGTCACTGAAGTAATAGCGGAACAGGTCGCGGCGCACGGGCAGTTCATTCTCCGACGCCAGGCGCAGCAAATGCCGCGACAGGTGATAGTCATACGGCCCGCCGGAATCTTGCATCGCCACGCTCACCGCGTGCTCGCTGGAATGCTGGCCGGGGGCGACTGGGGCAATATCGATGCCGACAAACTCACTCACGTCCCAGGGCAGGGCGGCTGCCGCACCGCTGCCAGTTTCCTCGGTGATAGTGAACAGCGGATGGCAGTCGATCAACAAGGGTTCGCCACTGTCGACGATGGCCTTGAGCGCGGCAAGCAGGGCGGCGACCCCGGCCTTGTCATCCAGGTGGCGGGCGCTGATGTGGCCGCTCTCGGTGAATTCCGGCAGCGGGTCGAAGGCCACATAGTCACCGATGCCAATCCCCAGGGAATCGCAATCGGCGCGGGTCGCGCAGTAGGCGTCGAGGCGCAGTTCCACGTGGTCCCAGCTCACCGGCATTTCATCCACGGCGGTGTTGAACGCATGCCCGGAGGCCATCAGCGGCAACACGCTGCCACGGATCACGCCGTTATCGGTAAACAGGCTGACGCGGCTGCCTTCGGCAAACCGGCTCGACCAGCAGCCTACGGGCGCGAGGCTCAGGCGGCCGTTGTCCTTGATTGCCCGCACGGCAGCGCCGATGGTGTCCAGGTGGGCGGACACGGCGCGGTCGGGGCTGTTTTTTTGGCCTTTCAAGGTCGCGCGGATGGTGCCGCGACGAGTCATTTCAAAGGGAATGCCCAGCTCCTCAAGGCGCTCGGCCACGTAACGCACGATGGTGTCGGTAAACCCAGTGGGGCTGGGAATGGCGAGCATTTCCAACAGGACTTTTTGCAGGTAATTCAGATCCGGTTCGGGGATGGTTCGGCTCATAAAGACTCCTGGGGTTCGGATCGTTCAGCTATGGGGAAACAGCAAATCCACAAATTTCTCCGCGGTAGGCTGCGGTTCATGATTGGCCAGGCCGGCCCGTTCATTGGCTTCGATAAACACGTATTCGGGTTGATCGGCGGCGGGCACCATCAGGTCCAGGCCCACCATGGGGATGTCCAGGGCGCGGGCGGCGCGTACGGCGGCGTCCACCAGCGTCGGGTGCAGGATCGCGGTGACATCTTCCAGGCACCCGCCGGTGTGCAGGTTGGCGGTGCGGCGCACGGCCAGGGTCTGGCCACGGGGCAGGATGCTGCTGTAGTCGAAACCGGCGGCTTTCAAGGTGCGTTCGGTTTCGGCATCCAGGGGGATTTTGCTTTCACCGTCGGTGGCGGCCTGGCGACGCCGGCTCTGGGTTTCGATCAGCGCGCCGATGGAATGGTGGCCATCGCCGGTCACCTCGGCAGGGCGACGGATTGCGGCGGCGACCACCTCGAAACCGATCACCAGGATGCGCAGGTCCAAGCCTTCGTGAAAGCTCTCCAGCAACACACGGCTGTCGAACTGGCGCGCCGCTTCAATGGCCTGTTGCACCTCTTCGATGCTCTGCAGATCCACCGCCACGCCCTGGCCTTGCTCGCCGTCCAGCGGCTTGACCACGATGCGCTGGTGCTCGTCGAGGAACTCCAGGTTGTCATCGGCGCTGCCCGCCAATTGCTGCGACGGCAATTGCAAACCGGCGGCTTTCAGCACTTTATGAGTCAGGCTTTTATCCTGGCACAGGGTCATGCTGATCGCGCTGGTCAAATCGCTCAGGGATTCACGGCAACGCACGCGACGCCCGCCATGGCTCAGGGTGAACAAGCCCGCATCTGCGTCATCCACTTGCACGTCGATACCACGCCGATGGGCCTCTTCGACAATGATCCGCGCATAGGGATTGAACCCCGCCTGCGGGCCCGGGCCGAGAAATAGCGGCTGGTTGATGCCGTTCTTGCGCTTGATCGCAAAGGTGGTCAGTGCGCGAAAGCCGAGCTTGGCGTAAAGGTTCTTGGCCTGGCGGTTATCGTGCAACACCGACAAGTCCAGATAGCTCAGGCCACGGCTCATGAAGTGCTCCACCAAATGGCGCACCAACACCTCGCCCACGCCGGGCCGCGTACATTGCGGGTCGACCGCCAGGCACCACAGGCTGCAACCGTTTTCCGGGTCGTGAAAGGCTTTTTGATGATTCAGGCCCATGACGCTGCCAATCACTGCGCCGCTGTCTTCATCTTCCGCCAACCAATACACCGGACCACCTTGATGGCGCGGCGTGAGGCGTTCGGCGTCGACCGGGAGCATGCCGCGCCCTTGGTAGAGCTGATTCACTGCCAGCCAGTCCGCCTCGGTCTGCACCCGGCGAATGCGGAAACCGCGAAACACCCGAGTGGCAGGGCGATAGTCGCTGAACCACAGGCGCAAGGTATCGGACGGGTCAAGGAACAATTGCTGCGGATCAATCCCCAAAATCTGCTGGGGCGCCGCCACGTACAGGGCGATATCCCGCTCGCCCGGCTGCTCATTGAGCAATTCCTGGGCGAGGCTGGCAGGGTCCGGAAACGTATGGCCGATCAACAACCGTCCCCAACCGCAATGCACGGCGATGGGGTCTGCGCTCAACGGGCTGCCGTCTTCGGCCAGCCGGGCCTGCAGGCGCTCGTACGACGGCGCCTGGCCCTTGAGCAAGCGTTGGCTGTAAGCCGCTGCATGGGGTTTCATCGATCAGATTCCTTGTTCGCTGAGCCACAGGTTCAGCGCCGCCAGTTGCCACAGTTTGGAGCCGCGCAGCGGGGTCAGCTGGCCTTGCGGGTCGGTGAGCAAGCGGTCGAGCATGGCCGGGTTGAACAGGCCGCGATCCTGGCTCGGGTCCAGCAGCAGTTCACGCACCCAGTTCAGGGTATCGCCCTGCAAGTGCTTGAGCCCCGGCACCGGGAAGTAACCTTTCTTGCGGTCGATGACTTCGCTCGGGATCACGCGGCGCGCGGCTTCTTTCAAGACTTGCTTGCCGCCGTCGGGCAGCTTGAATTTGCCGGGTACGCGGGCCGAGAGTTCCACCAGGCGGTAATCCAAGAACGGCGTGCGCGCTTCCAGGCCCCAGGCCATGGTCATGTTGTCGACGCGTTTGACCGGGTCGTCTACCAACATCACTGTGCTATCCAGGCGCAGGGCTTTATCTACCGCTGCGTCGGCCCCCGGCATCGCAAAATGCTCGCGTACAAAGTCACCGGCGGCGTCGTTGGCAGTCAGCCATTTCGGCGCGACAGTGGCGGCGTAGTCGTCGTAGCTACGGTCAAAAAAAGCGCCGCGGTAAGCGGCATACGGGTCGCTGGCGCCATCCACCTGCGGGTACCAGTGGTAACCGGCAAACAGTTCATCCGCACCCTGGCCGCTCTGCACCACTTTGCAATGCTTGGCCACTTCCCGCGACAGCAGGTAGAAGGCGATGCAGTCATGGCTGACCATCGGCTCGCTCATGGCGCGGAAGGCCGCGGGCAGTTGCTCGATGATCTCGCTTTCGGCGATGCGCAGTTGGTGGTGGTGGGTGCCGTAGTGCTTGGCGATCAGGTCCGAGTATTGGAATTCGTTGCCCGCTTCGCCACCGGCATCTTCAAAGCCGATGGAAAACGTCGACAGATCCTGTACGCCCACTTCGCGCAGCAGGCCGACGAGCATGCTCGAATCGACGCCACCGGAAAGCAGCACACCCACATCCACGGCCGCACGTTGGCGAATGGCCACGGCTTCGCGAGTGCTGTCGAGCACGCGATCGGTCCAGTCTTCGAGAGTGAGGTTTTTTTCATCGTCGTGTGGTCCGTAGGGCAGGGTCCACCACACTTTCTGCTCGGTCTTGCCGCTGGCGTCGATGCGCAACCAACTGGCCGGCGGCAGTTTTTCGATGCCGGCGAGCAAGGTACGCGGTGCAGGCACCACGGCGTGGAAGTTCAGGTAATGGTTAAGCGCAACCGGATCCAGGATCGGATTGATGTCGCCGCCTTTAAGCAGTGCCGGCAGTGCCGAAGCAAAGCGCAAGCGCTGGCCGGTACGCGATAGGTACAACGGCTTCACGCCCAGGCGGTCACGGGCAATAAACAGGCGCTCGGCGTCACGCTCCCAGATCGCAAAGGCAAACATGCCGTTGAGCTTGGGCAGCAGCGCTTCGCCCCACGCGTGATAGCCCTTGAGCAGCACTTCGGTGTCGCCGCCGGAATAGAAGGCGTAGCCCAGGGCTTCCAGCTCTTCACGCAGTTCCGGGAAGTTATAGATCGCGCCGTTGAAGGCCAGGGAAAGGCCCAGGTGCGCATCGACCATCGGTTGGGCCGAGCCGTCGGACAGGTCCATGATTTTCAGGCGTCGATGGCCCAAGGCAATTGGCCCTTGGGCATGAAAGCCCCAAGCGTCGGGGCCACGGGGGGCCAAATGGTGGGTGATGCGTTCTATCGCTGCCAGGTCGGCAGGTTGTTGATCAAAACGTAACTCGCCAGCTAATCCGCACATAAATTCCTTACCGGTTTTTCCGTTGGGGAGGGGAAAGACTCAATACGCCCAAAGGGCGCGTACCCAGAAACTGACACACGCCTATCCTGGGAGTTTTAGAACAATCGGTTATAAGGCAAAGAGCCTTGACCGCCTTTGAACTCCTCTGCGGACGGCGTGGCATCAAGCAAAAAGGCGGTACATAGCGCTGGGAGTTATGCAAATAGTGCGGGAGTTGGGCGCCTGATCTGCCCAGTATTTGCGTCAATCAGCAGTGGGATCGGCCTTATCGTTGGACAGCATTACTCAACGCAATAAGGATGATTGCCAATGGCCGAAACACAGTATTCAAACCATTTCGTCTTGCCTCCGACTCAAGATGACATGAGTGCCGCGCTGTTAGACATCACAGGCGACTGGGACAAAGCCCAGGTATTGCAAAACAAGCTGCCTGACTGGTTTAAAGGCGCCGATGTCGCCACGCGCCAAGCCCTGTTAGAAGCTCATGAAGTCAGCAAGCGGCCGCGTGAACAAGCGGCCGCTCTGTTGGCGCGGATCAAGCCGCTCAAGCAATTCTGCGCCGAGAAGCTCAAGGCCTTTCTGGCCGCAAAGGGGCACGGAGTGCTGGATGTTGAGCGCACGATGTTGGAAGTTCACCACTGGATTATCTCAATTGAAGTGCCGACAGCGCCGGTGAGAACCAAAGTCAAGGTGGAAAGACACAGCTTGTTGCAGGCGGCCATGCAGAATTTTCCGTCGACGAGTGCTCAGCCTGACGGGATGGGGCGAGGCTCGGTCATCAGTCTGGGAAACACTGCCGTGAGAGGCCTCGGCGCCGAGATGTTTGCCGGTTACTGTCGTGAACTGAACCTGGGGGCGGCTTATCAGCAGCACCTGCAGGAGGTGTTCAAACTGCCCTCGCCGAGTGATGGCCCCTATAACCCTGCCGTCGCCGATATCGGCAAATCCAGATGCCTGGAGATGCAGGTTGACCTGCATATCGCGTATGCCAAAGGCTTTGTCAGCGCACCGACTTATGCCTTGTTGCAGGCGCTGCTCAAGGCCGATTTGCCCGCCACAGAAGTCACGCATTTGCTGTTTCACGGCAAACCCATGGTGTGGCAAGGGCTGAATGTTGGCGGTACTTGCCTGTGGGGCGTGATGGTGTTGGCCAACGCCGCCGAAGACGGTTTTCCCTCAGGCCCGGTGGTGCTCTATATGCCCAACGAACCGGTACGGCCTTGGTACGAGTACCCGTCGCTGGAGGATTTCAAGACCTACCTGACGCTCAAACTTCAGGTGAACGCGTACCGGCGTTTTTTTACCGGTTATTTGGACGAGTCCGAACGTTTCGGCTTTTTTCAACGATTTGACCAGCGCCGAACACTGATGCGGTTGGAGCCTGTGGTGGATACCGGCAACTTCTCCAGGTTCTTTTTCAACGTGTGTACCGGCAAGCTGAAAATCGACGCGTACACATTGGCGGTGCCCACGGCGCAGGTGGATGAAGAGGCCCGTGAGAAGCGCCTGCAAGGCTATCTGGATGCAGGCTTGACCTTGCTCAACATCGCCGGCTTTGTGGTCCCGGTGGTGGGGCAACTGATGATGGGCGTTGGCATTGGCCAATTGCTGGGCGAGGTGTTCGAGGGCATTGACGACTGGAACCACAATGAGAAAACCGAAGCGTTGGAGCACTTGGCCAACGTGGCAGAGAGCATCGCCGGTATGGCGGCATTTGCGGCAGGAGCCAAGGCCTTCGGCGCAGTCAAACGACTGGCCACGCCGCCCGCGGATTATTTTGATGCAATGGAGGCCGTCAAACGACCCGACGGTAGTGAGTGGTTATGGCGTCGTAGGACAGGGGCTTATCGTCAGTCCCCGCACGTGGTCTCCGGCACGGTAGCTAACGGTATGGGCGTGTATAAGACCAACGGACACGCTTACGCCAAGATCGCAGGTGGAATGTATTCGATCGCCTTCGACGTCACCGCGAAGCAGTGGTCCGTCACGCACCCCCTGCGAAGCGAGGCGTACCGCCCACCGCTCAAGCATAACTACACGGGGGGCTGGCAGTTTGAATGGGAGCGGCCCGAGGACTGGGAAGAGCCTGCCTACATTATCAAGCGATTGGGTCCCGCCCTTGGGGCATTGACGGGGGAGCGGCTGAGAGAGATTGCAACCATCGCCGATCTGTCCTTGCCCCGCGTGCGTTACCTGGCCCAGGAAAACCTGCCATTGCCAGAGCGCTTCAAGGATGGCGTGGTGCGCTTCATGCAGGAGCAGAAAGTCCGTGACCTGACCTGGCAGCTTGAGCATCAGGAGCAGTTGGACCTGAGCACCGCACGCACTCAGATGCTTGCACTGCCGCATATGCCGGGCTGGCCCAGTGGGCGTTTTTTTGAGGTGCTGGACGAGGAGGGCAACCTGATTGAGAGCTACCCGGATACCGCACCCTTTGACTACGAAGACCTGAGCATTCACATCACCGAGCAGCAACTTGAACGCGGTGAAGTGATGCCCACGCTGTTGGCGGCATTGGACCCGGAGGAAACACAGGCGCTGCTGGGTGGCAGCGTCGAACCCGCCCAGGCTGAAGCGACGTTGCGGCGTCGCTTGCTTGCGTCGCTCGAACTCAGCCATCGGCAGGTTTATGAGCAGTTGTATGGGGAGGCCGATGCCATCACTCATGTCGATCATGAACTGCTCATGAATCACTACCCGAGCCTGCCGAATCGCGTTGCCTGGGAGGTGCTGTCCACTGCTTCGACCCGCCAGCGTTTGCGCCTGCGCGAGACGCGGCGGGTGCCGCTGCTGCTGGCCCAACGAACCCGGGAGGCCTTGCAACTGCTGGATGAAGACCGCGCGCTAAGTGGCCTGTACTGGCCGAGGCAAGGTACGGAGGCGACCCAGCGCCTGGCTATCGGGCTGCTGGGGCGCGTGTTCGACTGGCCGCAGACCGAGGCGTTGCAGCTACGCCGCGGCTCACTGAATGGCGAGGTTGTCGCACAGCTCGGCGGGCCGCGGGCGACATCGCGTCGCACGATCGTCTCGTCTGCCGGCGGTTTTCAGGCATTCGACGCGCAAGGCAAGGCGTTGGCGCCAGTCGCAAAGGGCGTTGAGGGGTTTTACCATGCCTTGACCGAAACGCTATCTGCCGACCAGCTCGCCACACTGAGGTTGAATGGGACTCAGCGTGCCAGCCACTTACGTCATGAACTGCTGGGCAAGGCGGAGACAGAGCGCAATACGCTCGCCCGTTATCTCTGGCCCGAACGCGCAGTGCCCGAGCCGTCGGTGGCGTGCGTGCAGGCGGTGCTTGAGGATCTGGCACCGCAGCCGTCAGCCTTGATGCGCAAGGTCGGCAAGCTCTATCCCAAGTTGAGCACACGCCAACTCACGCTACTGCTGCAAGACCTGGGCACGGATCATGTGTCACGTGCCAAGGCCGTCAAGGCGCTGCAACAACAACTCAAGGATTTACAGCTCGCATTGACGCGCTGGTGCGACGATAAAGCGGCTGTAAAGGGCATGACTCGCTCGGCCAAGAAGGACTTGCGCGAGGGCCGCAAGGCCGTCATGAAGGCGATCGAACGCAGTTGGAAACGCAAAACACTGCTGCGCAATGAGCGCGGTGCAGAGGTGCTTGGCCTGGAATTGGACGGTCTACTCGTAGGCGCTTTGCCGCAACTGCCGCCCGAGGTCGATTTTGCCCATGTACGCCGGTTGGCATTGCGCAACATGGACCTTGATGATCAAGTCGGGGCTTTCCTGGAGCACTTCAAGGGGCTGAATGCACTCGACCTGGAAGGCAATAAGGTGAGCCAGCTACCGGCGGCGTTGTCACAGATGCCTGAGCTGCGGCGCCTGTACTTGAACCACAACCAACTGCAACTGACCGAAACTACCCAGGCGAAGCTGGCGAGCTTGACCGAGCTACGGGTCCTGAACCTGAATCACAACCCGCTGTTGAACGCTCCGGCGATCAACCGGATGTTCGACTTGCGTGCCTTATTCCTGAATAACTGCGGGCTCAAGGAATTGCCTGCCGGGTTTCGAAGGCCCCCCTATCTGGAAACGGTTGATCTGCGCGGCAACCAGATCACCGCATTGCCGCAATGGTTGTCCGAAGTCCCAAGAGTACTCGCACAAACGCTTCACTTGGGGGACAACCCTCTGGACACGCCCAGCCGGCATTTGGTGCGTACCTATCGCAACCGTATTGGTGTCGGCATGGGCTATCTGGAGGATGATATCGTGCGTTTGACCGAGCAAAAGGCGCAGGAGCTCTGGTTGACGGATGTAGGGAGTGACTTCGCAAAAAGGCGAGCCACCTGGGTGGCGCTCAGAGGGGAGCCGGGTTCCGATGGTCTGTTCAATTTGCTCGCTGGGCTAGGCGGCACTGCCGATACCAAAAAGGTCCGCGAGGACATGAGCCGCCGTGTCTGGAGGGTGCTTGAAGCCGCCGAAGCCGATGCAGATTTTCGTGCAGAAATCTTCGAGCGCGCCGCCACGCCGCTCAACTGTGATGATGGCGCGGCGGCAAGTTTTAGCAATCTTGAGGTGCTGACGCATATTCACGACGCCTCAAAAGGCGTTGAAGGCGGCGAGTTGACGATTGAGCACTTACTGCGTTTGGGCAAGGGGTTGTTTCGGCTTGACCAGATCGAGCGATATGCCTTGGAGCACAGTGCAAAACATCCCAGTGCCGACCCGTTGGAGGTGAGCCTGGCCTTTCGAAAGGGCTTGGCCGATACCTTTGACCTGCCAGGCCAACCCCGGCATATGCGTTTTGAGCAGTTGGCCGAGGTGACGGCTCAGGACTTGAAGAGCGCCGCTGACCGCGTCCGGATGGCGGAGATTTCCTCCGCCTTGCCCGACTTTCTGGTTGAGTTGCCGTTCTGGAGCAGCTACCTGAAAAAAACGTTCAACAGCCAGTTTGATCACGTAATGAAGCCTTTCTACGAACGCCTGCAGGCGGTATTCGATCAGGGGCAGACGCTGGCTGATGCGGACTATCGCGAGCAGATGAACGTGATTGCGCTTGAGCGGGAGCAGGTTGAAAGTGCTGAAATCAAGCGCCGGACCGAAGAAGCGCTGAAACCCGGCGCGTTGAACGTATGCGAGGTACCGTTGTTATGACCCACCCGTGCCGCGAATCAACGCCCGCACGGCGAACCGATTGGGATGGCACGCCTCTGCCACGCTGGCGGGCACCGGCAACGGTTCATCGTTCAGCCAGGCCGCCAGCAGTTCGGCGCACAGTGGCGCAGTGATCAGGCCACGCGAGCCGTGGCCGCTGTTGATGTACAGCCCGTCGAGCCACGGGCAGGCGGCCTCGGGGATCTGGCGGGCATCCTTGCGCAACGCAGCATAGGCTTCGTCGAAGGCCCGGCGTTCGGCCAGCGGCCCGACTATCGGCAGGTAGTCGGGGCTGGTGCAACGGAAGGCGGCGCGACCTTCAAGCTGCTCGGGTACCAAAGCGTCGGCGCCCAGGCGCAGGGCCAGGTCGAGGGAAATCTCGCGGAGCATCTCCAGGTTGCCGGCGTGTTCGGCGGCGGTGGGTGTGAGGTCGTCGCTCTTGAAGTCGAAACTGGCGCCCAGGGTGTGCTCGCCCAGGCGTGCCGGGGCCACGTAGCCTTCGGCGCAGACCACGGTGGCCAGGGCTTCGCTCTGCGGGGTTTGCGCCAGGCGGGTGATCTGCCCACGAATACGCTTGAGGGGCAGGTCGGCGCTGAACGGAAAACGCTTGATCTCGGCCGCACCGGCTAACACCACCACCGGCGCGCTGGCCAGCCGGGTGTCACCGGCCAGGGCGTGCCACTGGCCGTCAACGCGTTGCAGCTCAAGGGCTTCGTGATGTGTTAACACCGTGATCAACGGATGACGTGCCTGCCACTCGCACAACGCCGGCGGATGCACCCAGCCCCCCTCGGGGAAAAACAGCCCGCCGTGCTCCAGCGCCACGCCCGCGCACGCTTGGGCTTGTGCCGGGTCCAGCAGGTGCAGCAGGTCGGGCGCAAAGGCGGCGGCCAACTGCGCTTGGCGCTCGGCTTCCTTGGCGTTGAAGGCCAGTTGCAGTACGCCGCAACCGTCCCAGTCGACGCTTCGGTGCAGGTGCTCCAGCAGGCGTCGGGTGTGGCCGAAACCACTTAGGATCAACTGCGACAGGGCTGTGCCGTGGGCCGATAGCTTGAGGTACAGCACGCCTTGCGGGTTGCCCGAGGCTTCTTGCGCCAGGCCCGCGTGACGCTCCAGCAGGCTGACCCGCCAACCGCGCGCCGCCAGGCTGGCGGCGGTGGCGCAACCGGCCAGGCCGCCGCCGATCACCAGCGCATGCCGCTCGCCTTCAATGGAAGGCGGGCGGGCAAACCAGGGCTTGGTTGCGATCGGTGCCGGTGTTTCTGCGGGCCAGCCGAGAAACTCACCCCGCAGGATCTCCCACTTATGGCCGATGCCCGGTGTGCGCTTCATCTTGAAACCGGCGGCATTGATCAGTCGGCGTACCCAGCCGGTGCTGGTAAAGGTGCTGATGGTCGACCCAGGTGCGGCCAGTCGCGCCAGTTCGGCAAACAGCTCGGCGGTCCACATGTCCGGGTTTTTCGCCGGGGCGAAACCGTCGAGAAACCACGCGTCGATTTGCGCATCCAGTTGCGGCAGTTGCTCCAGAGCATCGCCGATCAACAGGGTAAGGGTCACGCGGCCGTTATCCAGCACCAGGCGTTGAAAGCCTTGATGGATGGCGATGTACTGCGCCAGCAGTTGTTCGGCAAACGGTTGCAGCTCTGGCCAAAGGGCGAGCGCGCGTTGCAGGTCGGTGTGGCTCAGCGGGTACTTTTCCACGCTGACAAAATGCAGGCGTGCGCCCGCCACCGCGTGTTGCTCGAACAACTGCCAGGCACACAAAAAATTCAAGCCCGTGCCGAACCCTGTTTCGCCAATCACCAACCGCCCGCCCACCGGCAAGGCGGCGAAACGCTCCTGCAAACGGTTCTGTTCCAGGAACACATAGCGGGTTTCTTCAAGGCCGGACTTGTCGGAGAAGTACACGTCGTCGAATACCCGCGAGTGCGGGCGGCCTTGGTCATCCCAGTCAAGCTGGGCGTGGGTGATGGGGTTCATGAGCAGCTCGGTAGAGACAAGGCCGCCATTCTAGCCGATCAACCGGCAATGAATTGACCTACGACAAGCGCCGATGGAATTTCCTCCCGCGTGTTGCTGCCCAATCCGCTAGTCTTGAGCCATCTTGATACGGAGCTGCCCATGTTCGAATCCGCCGAAATCGGTCACGCCATCGACAAAGACACCTACGACGCCGAAGTGCCCGCCCTGCGCGAGGCCCTGCTGGAAGTGCAGTACGAGCTGCAGCAGCAGAAGCGCTTCCCGGTGATCATCCTGATCAACGGTATCGAAGGCGCCGGCAAGGGCGAGACCGTCAAGCTACTGAATGAATGGATGGACCCGCGCCTGATCGAGGTGCGCACATTCGACCAGCAGACCGATGAAGAACTGGCCCGGCCACCGGCCTGGCGCTACTGGCGGCAACTGCCTGCCAAAGGCCGCATGGGGATCTTCTTCGGTAATTGGTACAGCCAGATGCTGCAGGCCCGCGTGCATGGGCAGATCAAGGACGCGCGCCTGGACCAGGCTATCGCCGGTGCGGAGCGCCTGGAGAAAATGCTGTGCGATGAAGGCGCGCTGATCTTCAAGTTCTGGTTCCACCTCTCCAAGAAGCAAATGAAGGCGCGGCTCAAGGCCCTGGCCGACGACCCGCTGCACAGTTGGCGCATCAGCCCGCTGGACTGGCAGCAGTCTGAGACCTACGACAAATTCGTGCATTTCGGCGAGCGCGTACTGCGCCGCACCAGCCGCGACTATGCGCCGTGGCATGTGATCGAAGGGGTGGACAGCAACTATCGCAGTCTCACCGTGGGCAAGCTGCTGCTCGAAGGCCTGCAAAATGCGTTGAAGCTGCCCAAGGGCAAGGCCAGCGGCATGAACCCGGCACCGTTGATCGCTTCCGTGGACAAGAAGAGCCTGCTGGACAGCCTCGACCTGACGCAGCGCCTGGAAAAGGACGATTACGAAGAGCAGCTGATCACCGAACAGGCGCGCTTCTCCGGCCTGATGCGTGACAAGCGCATGCGCAAGCACGCGTTGATCACGGTGTTCGAAGGGAATGACGCGGCGGGCAAGGGCGGGGCGATCCGTCGGGTCGCGGCGGCGCTGGACCCGCGCCAGTACCACATTGTGCCGATTGCCGCGCCGAGCGAGGACGAGCGTGCCCAGCCTTATCTGTGGCGTTTCTGGCAGAAGATCCCGGCGCGGGGCATGTTCACCGTGTTCGACCGTTCGTGGTATGGCCGCGTGCTGGTGGAACGCATCGAGGGCTTTTGCACCCCAGCGGACTGGATGCGCGCGTATGGCGAAATCAACGATTTTGAAGAGCAACTGCGCGACGCGGGTGTGATCGTGGTCAAGTTCTGGCTGGCCATCGACAAGCAGACCCAGCTGGAGCGTTTCCAGGCCCGCGAGGAAATCCCGTTCAAACGCTTCAAGATCACCGAGGACGACTGGCGCAACCGCGACAAGTGGGACGACTACCGCGCCGCTGTCGGCGATATGGTCGACCGCACCAGCACCGAAATCGCGCCCTGGACCTTGGTGGAAGCCAACGACAAGCGCTGGGCACGGGTCAAGGTGCTGCGCACGATCAACCGGGCGCTGGAAGACGCGTTCGGCAAATCCGACAAGCACGACAAGAAAGGCAAGAAGTAGGAGCGAGCTTGCTCGCGAAAATCGTCAACGATGGCGCGTGTTTTCTGGGTAAGCGAGGCGCTCTCGAGTTTTCGCGAGCAAGCTCGCTCCTACAGATAGGTTCGGCGCCATGGTTTTGTATAGGCGGGGTGAATGATCGTCGCGGTTGGCGGGAGCTGGATCTATCCTCGATCCATCTCCCGCCAACCACAAGATCGAGGTAGCCCATGCGTGAAGTAGTGATCGTCGACAGCGTGCGAACCGGCCTGGCCAAATCCTTTCGCGGCAAGTTCAACCAGACCCGCCCGGATGACATGGCGGCCCATTGCGTCAACGCGTTGCTTACCCGCAATGGCATCGACCCGGCGACGGTGGAGGACTGCATCGTCGGTGCCGGCTCCAACGAAGGTGCCCAGGGCTACAACATCGGGCGCAATGTGGCGGTGCTCTCGCAATTGGGCACCGGTACGGCGGGGATGACCCTCAACCGATTCTGCTCGTCGGGCTTGCAGGCGATTGCCATCGCGGCCAACCAGATCGCGTCGGGCTGCAGCGATATCATCGTTGCCGGTGGCGTCGAGTCCATCAGCCTGACCATGAAAAGCGTCAACACCGACAACCTGATCAACCCGCTGCTGAAAGAGCAGGTGCCGGGTATCTATTTCCCCATGGGCCAGACTGCCGAGATCGTCGCGCGTCGCTACAGCGTCAGCCGCGAAGAGCAGGACCTCTACGCCCTGCAAAGCCAGCAACGCACTGCCCAGGCTCAGGTCGACGGCTTGTTCAACGATGAAATCGTGCCGATGGCGGTCAAGTACAAGGTCGAAGACAAGAACACCGGTGAAGTGCAGGTGCTCGAAGGCGTGGTCGACCGTGACGATTGCAACCGCCCGGACACCACCCTGGCCAGCCTGCAAGGCTTGAAGCCGGTATTTGCCGAGGACGGCTCGGTGACGGCGGGTAACTCGTCGCAGCTCTCCGACGGCGCCTCGATGACGCTGGTGATGAGCCTGGAAAAAGCCCTGTCGCTGGGGCTCAAGCCCAAGGCATTTTTCCGTGGGTTTACGGTGGCCGGCTGCGAGCCGGACGAGATGGGCATCGGCCCGGTGTTCTCGGTGCCCAAGCTGCTCAAGGCCAAGGGCTTGCAAGTGGCGGACATCGACCTGTGGGAACTCAACGAAGCCTTTGCGTCCCAGTGCCTGTATGCGCGTAATCGCCTGGAAATCGATAACGCCAAGTACAACGTCAATGGCGGCTCGATCTCCATCGGCCACCCGTTCGGCATGACCGGCTCGCGGCAGGTGGGGCATCTGGTACGTGAGTTGCAGCGGCGCAATCTGCGTTATGGCATCGTCACCATGTGCGTGGGCGGTGGCATGGGCGCCACCGGATTGTTCGAAGCGGTGCGCTGATCTTCGCTACACAAAGTGCGTCGGGTGCCCCTAGAATGCGGCTCCACTTCCTCTGGCTTCTGGGGCACTCATGCACATCTCTTCCGGCCGCTGGGTCTACGGTTTTCTCCTGACCCTGCTGACCGCGCTGCTCTGGGGCATCTTGCCGATCAAACTCAAGCAAGTGCTGCAGGTGATGGACCCGATCACCGTCACCTGGTTTCGCCTGATCGTGGCCGGCAGTTGCCTGTTTATCTACCTGGCGCTGACCAAGCGCTTGCCCAGTCGCAAGGTATTGGGCCCCAAGGGCGGCTGGCTGGTGGGCATGGCGGTGTGTGGCTTGGTGGGCAACTACGTGTTGTACCTGGTGGGCCTGAAAATGCTCAGCCCCGGCACCGCGCAGCTGGTAGTGCAGATGGGGCCGATCTTCTTGATGATCGCCAGTGTGTTTGTGTTCAAGGAGCGTTTCAGTCGCGGGCAGGTGCTCGGGTTATTCGTGTTGATTGCAGGCTTTGGCCTGTTCTTCAACCAGCGTCTGGAGGAGTTGCTGACGTCCCTTGGCGCCTATACCGCTGGCGTGCTGACCATCCTGCTTGCCACTTCAATCTGGGTGTTTTACGCCCTGGGTCAGAAGCAACTGCTGACGGTGTGGAATTCGCTGCAAGTGATGATGGTGATCTACCTCACCTGCGCCTTGTTGCTCACGCCTTGGGCGCATCCTATGGAGGCGTTGGACCTGAGCCCGCTGCAGGGCTGGCTGTTGCTGGCGTGCTGCATGAACACCCTGGTGGCCTACGGCGCTTTTGCCGAGGCGCTTGCCCATTGGGAAGCTTCGCGGGTCAGTGCGACCCTGGCGCTGACGCCGCTGGTGACTTTCGTGGCGGTCGCCCTGTCAGCCTGGTTGTGGCCTGACTATGTGCAGGCCGAAGAGATCAACGCCCTGGGCTATGCCGGGGCGTTGGTGGTGGTGCTGGGTTCGGCGACCGTCGCGCTGGCGCCATCGTTGCTCGCCGGGCTCAAGGCCCGGCGGTTGCGCATGGCGTCCTAGGCGCCGAGCATGTCCTGCGGGCGAACCCACTGGTCGAACTCCGCGTCGGTGAGGTAGCCCAGGTCCAGCGCGGCCTCCCTTAGCGTCAAGCCTTCGGCGTAGGCCTTCTTGGCGATTTCCGCCGACTTGTCGTAGCCGATGTGCGGGTTGAGCGCGGTCACCAGCATCAGCCCGCGCTCCAAATGCTCGGCCATTTGCACAGGGTCGGGCTCAAGCCCGGCCACGCAATGTTCTTGGAAGTTGTTGCAGCCGTCGGCCAGCAGGCGGATGGATTCCAGCAGGTTGTGGATGATCACCGGCTTGTACACGTTCAACTGCAAGTGCCCCTGGCTGGCGGCGATGCCGATGGTCACGTCATTGCCCAGCACCTGGCAGGCCAGCATCGACAGCGCTTCGCACTGCGTCGGGTTGACCTTGCCCGGCATGATCGAACTGCCGGGCTCGTTGGCCGGCAGCCTCACTTCGGCCAACCCGGTGCGCGGGCCGGAGCCGAGCAGGCGTAGGTCGTTGGCGATTTTCATCAGGGCCACGGCCAGGGTTTTCAGCGCGCCGTGCAGTGTCACCAACGGTTCGTGGCCGGAAAGGGCGGCGAATTTGTTCGGCGCGGTGACGAACGGCAAGCCCGACAACGCCGCCAGCTCGGAGGCAATCGCCTCGCCAAAACCGTGGGGCGCATTCAGCCCGGTGCCGACGGCGGTGCCGCCCTGGGCCAACTCGCACACGGCGGGCAGGGCAGCGCGAACGGCGCGTTCGGCGTAATCAAGCTGGGCGATGAACGCCGAAAGCTCCTGGCCGAAGGTGATCGGCGTGGCATCCATCATGTGGGTGCGACCGGTCTTCACCAGCTTCATGTGCTTGGCGGCCTGTTCGGCCAGGCCGCCGGAAAGCGTGGCGATCGCCGGCAACAGACGCTGATGCACGGCCTGCACTGCTGCGATGCTCATGGCGGTGGGGAAGCAATCATTGGAACTCTGGGAGCGGTTGACGTGATCGTTGGGGTGCACCGGGCTCTTGCCGCCGCGCTTGTTACCCGCCAGTTCGTTGGCGCGGCCGGCGATCACTTCGTTGGCGTTCATATTGCTCTGGGTGCCGCTGCCGGTCTGCCAGACCACCAGGGGGAATTGGTCGTCGTGTTGACCATCGAGCACTTCGTCGGCGGCCTGTTCGATCAAGCGGGCGATGTCTGCGGGCAAGTCGCCATTACGGTCATTGACCCGTGCTGCGGCCTTCTTGACCAGGGCCAGGGCGTGCAATACCGCCAGCGGCATACGCTGTTCGCCAATGGCGAAGTTAACCAGCGAACGTTGGGTCTGGGCGCCCCAGTAAGCGTCCTCCGGGACGTGGACTTCTCCCAGGCTGTCGGTTTCGATACGGCTCATCGGGCACACTCCTTCAGGTCTGTTTGCGCAGTTTAGGCCTTGATCGACCGGTGGGGTTCCCTAAAAGACATTTCATCGGGTTCATCCCTCGAGAATCCTTGTCCTACATGGCTCGGGGTTGAGCCATAAGGTTTTTTAGGCGCAGAATGGGCGCCCTTGGGGTCTGACCTCGCCTGCTAGAAAAGGAAACTCGATGACTCGTCTTCGTGCCATCTGTACCGCGGTTGCTCTGGTTTGCGCCAGCGGCCAGGTTCTTGCCGATACCGCCAGCCACAACGCCAGTGCCGAAGCCTTCCTTACCCTGGCCCATGCCGACAAGCTGGGTACTCCGGTGTACATGCAAGTGCAGCAAATGTTCGCCCAGCGTTTCGAACAGACCAAGGCGCCTGCCGCCAAGCAGTCCGTACTGGACAGCTACCAGGCCAAGGCCAACGCCGCCCTGGACCAGGCCATCGGCTGGCCAAAGCTGAAACCTGACATGGTCAAGCTCTACACCACCAACTTCAGCGAATCCGAACTCAAGGACCTGGTTGCCTTCTACCAGTCGCCGCTGGGCAAGAAAGTCCTGGAAAAAATGCCGCAGCTGACCCAGCAATCGGCCCAGATGACCCAGGCCAAGCTGGAAAGCGCCGTGCCGGTGGTCAACAAGCTGCTGGAAGACATGACCAACGAGCTGTCGCCTAAAGCCGCCGCTCCGGCCAAGAAGAAGTAAGCAGGAATGACCATGCAACAGCGTATCGAAACGGCGCTTGCCGCCTTGGGCACCAACCACTTGAGCGTGCTGGACGAAAGCCATATGCACAGCCGTGGGTTGCAGACCCACTTCAAGGCCGTGCTGGTCAGCCCGCAGTTCGAGGGGCTCAACCGCGTCAAGCGCCACCAGAAGGTCTACGCCACCCTGGGTGACCTGATGAGCGAGTTTCATGCGCTGGCGTTGCATACCTACACGCCTGAAGAATGGGCGAAAATCGACGCAGCCCCGGCCTCGCCGACCTGCGCTGGCGGACATGATTGATGATCGGGTGTCTCTGACACCGGGCATTTGTTAGAATCTGCAACGCGCCGCTCAGCCGGCGCGTTTTTTTTGCATCCGGTTCACCCTTTACGAGGGTAGCCACCTGGAGAGAACACCCATGACTCAACCGATTGTCGTGGCGGCACTGTATAAGTTCGTCACCCTCGAAGATTACGTCGCCCTGCGTGAGCCACTGCTGCAGGCGATGGTCGACAACGGCATCAAAGGCACTTTGCTGATCGCCCAAGAAGGCATCAACGGCACGGTTTCCGGCAGCCGCGAAGGCATTGACGGCCTGATGGCCTGGTTGAAGAACGACCCGCGCATGGTCGACATCGACCACAAAGAATCCTACTGCGACGACCAGCCGTTCTACCGCACCAAGGTCAAGCTCAAGAAAGAGATCGTGACCCTGGGCGTCGAAGGCGTCGACCCGAACAAGAAAGTCGGTACCTACGTCGATCCGCAGGACTGGAACGCATTGATCAGCGACCCGGAAGTGCTGTTGATCGACACCCGTAACGACTACGAAGTGTCCATCGGCACCTTTGAAGGCGCGATCGATCCGAAAACCACCAGTTTTCGCGAATTTCCCGACTATATCAAAGCCAACTTCGACCCGGCCAAGCACAAGAAAGTCGCGATGTTCTGCACCGGTGGCATTCGTTGCGAGAAGGCGTCGAGCTACATGCTCAGCGAAGGCTTCGACGAGGTCTACCACCTCAAGGGCGGCATCCTGAAGTACCTCGAAGAGGTGCCGCAGGCAGAAACCAAATGGCAAGGCGACTGTTTTGTTTTCGATAATCGCGTGACCGTGCGCCACGACCTGAGCGAAGGCGACTACGATCAATGTCATGCCTGTCGTACACCGGTCAGTGTCGAAGACCGCGCATCCGAGCATTATGTGGCGGGCATCAGTTGCCCGCATTGCTGGGATAAGCTGCCGGAGAAGACCCGTCGCAGCGCAATCGACCGCCAAAAGCAGATCGAGCTGGCCAAGGCCCGCAACATGCCGCACCCGATTGGCTTCAACTACAAGCAAACCCCTTCCGAGGCCTGACCCATGTCCGCGCGCCTGCTCTATGTAATGGACCCGATGTGTTCCTGGTGCTGGGGTTTTGCCCCGGTTGCCGAGGCGTTGGTGGAGCAGGCCCAGGCGGCCGGCGTGGAACTGCACCTGGTGGTGGGCGGCTTGCGCACCGGCAGCGGCGCCGCGCTGGAGCCGACCACGCGGCGCTATATTCTTGAGCACTGGCAGGCAGTCACCGACGCCACTGGCCAGCCGTTCAAGCGCGAAGGCGCGTTGCCCGACGGTTTTGTCTACGACACGGAGCCGGCGTGCCGCGCCATCGTCACCGCCCGCAGCCTGGCGCCGGACTGCGCCTGGAAACTGCTGGGGCTGATCCAGCGTGCGTTCTATGTGGAAGGCCGCGACGTGACCCTCGCCAGCGTGTTGGTGGAATTGGCCGAGCAGGCGGGTATCCCACGCATCGAGTTTGCCGGCGAGTTTGACCGCGCTGAGCAGCATGCCGCCACGGCGGCCGATTTTTCCTGGGTGCAAGACCTGGGCATCGCCGGTTTCCCGACGCTGCTGGCCGAGCGTAATGGTCAGTTGGCGTTGCTGACCAACGGTTACCAGCCGCTGTCCGAGCTGTCGCCTCTGCTGGGCCGATGGCTGGAGCGAGCCACCTGTGCATGAACCCGCCCAGCGCACTGATCGCCTGACCTGGGCGGAAATTCGCCGCCTGGCCCTGCGTCACAAGAAATCCCTGTGGATCGCCAATGGCGTCGCCGTGCTGGCGACCCTGTGCAGCGTACCGATTCCCTTGCTGTTGCCGCTGCTGGTGGACGAGGTCCTGCTGGGCCACGGCGACACTGCCCTCAAGGTGATGAATCACGCGCTGCCGCTGGGCTGGCAGAAGGCGGCCGGCTATATCGGCCTGATGCTGCTGGTGACCCTGTTCCTGCGCTGTGGTGCCCTGGTGTTCAACGTGGTGCAGGCGCGGCTGTTTGCGCGGCTGGCCAAAGACATCGTGTACCGCATCCGTGTGCGTCTGATCGAGCGGCTCAAGCGTATTTCCCTGGGCGAATACGAAAGCCTGGGCAGCGGCACGGTCACCACGCACTTGGTCACCGACCTGGACACACTGGACAAATTCGTCGGCGAAACCCTCAGCCGCTTCCTGGTGGCCATGCTTACATTGGTGGGTACTTCGGCGATCCTGGTGTGGATGCATTGGCAGTTGGCGTTGCTGATCCTGTTGTTCAACCCGCTGGTGATCTACGCCACGGTGCAGTTGGGCAAGCGCGTCAAACACCTGAAGAAGTTGGAAAACGACAGCACTTCGCGTTTTACCCAGGCGCTGACTGAAACCCTGGACGCGATCCAGGAAGTCCGCGCCGGCAATCGGCAGGGCTTCTTCCTCGGGCGTCTGGGCCAGCGTGCACAGGAAGTGCGCGACTACGCGATCCATTCGCAGTGGAAAACCGACGCCTCCAGCCGCGCCAGCGGTTTGCTGTTTCAGTTCGGTATCGACATCTTCCGCGCAGCGGCGATGCTTACCGTTTTGTTCTCCGACCTGTCCATCGGCCAGATGCTCGCGGTGTTCAGCTACCTGTGGTTCATGATTGGCCCGGTGGAGCAATTGCTGAACCTGCAATACGCCTATTACGCGGCGGGCGGCGCGCTGACGCGGATCAACGAACTGCTGGCGCGTGCCGATGAGCCGCAGTACGCCGGGGGCGAAGATCCCTTTGTGGGGCGTGAGACCGTTGGCATTGAAGTGCGCGGCCTCAATTTCGGTTATGGCGAAGATTTGGTGCTGGATCAGTTGAACCTGGCTATCGCGCCGGGTGAAAAGGTCGCGATCGTCGGCGCCAGCGGCGGCGGCAAAAGTACCCTGGTGCAACTGTTGCTCGGGCTCTACACGCCCCAGGCCGGAACCATCCGTTTTGGCGGTGCGACCCAGCAGGAAATCGGCCTGGAGACCATTCGCGAAAACGTCGCCGTGGTGCTGCAACACCCTGCGTTGTTCAACGACACGGTGCGCGCCAACCTGACCATGGGCCGCGAGCGCAGTGACCAGGCCTGCTGGCAAGCACTGGAAATCGCTCAGCTGGATGCTACCGTCAAGGCATTGCCGATGGGCCTGGACAGTGTGGTGGGGCGTTCCGGCGTGCGGTTTTCCGGCGGGCAGCGCCAACGCCTGGCGATTGCGCGCATGGTGCTGGCCGAGCCGAAAGTGGTGATCCTCGACGAGGCGACTTCCGCTCTGGACGCTGCCACCGAGTACAACCTGCACCAGGCACTGGCGCGGTTCCTCAATGGCCGTACTACACTGATCATCGCCCACCGCCTGTCGGCGGTTAAGCAAGCCGACCGAGTGTTGGTGTTCGATGGCGGTCACATTGCAGAAGACGGCGACCATCAACAGCTGATTGCTGACGGTGGGTTGTACGCCAAACTCTACGGGCACTTGCAGCAAGTTCGTTGATTTAGCCTAGGCTGAGCTATCGGAAGCGGTGTTTCGCGTGCGTATCCAGCGGTGCATGTGCAAGGGGCTTCATGAAGCAAAAGCGGACTCTCGGAACGCCACGGCTGTTGGGCATTGTCTGGCCTTTTATCGCCGTCGTACTGTTCCAGGCATTGTTAGGCTGCGTCAGTCTCTACGTGCTCTCGGCAGTGCGCGGCTATGTGGCAGGTGAAAGTCTGTGGTCCAAGGGCCAGAAAGATGCCATCTATTACCTGACGCTCTACGCCGACAATCGTGACGAAACCACCTACCTCAAATACCAGCAGGCGATTGCCGTGCCACAGGGCGGGCATGAATTGCGAGTTGCGCTGGACCAATCTACACCAGACCTCAGCGCTGCCCGCCTGGGCATCCTCAAGGGTGGCAACCACCCGGACGACGTCTCCAGCCTGATCTGGCTGTACCTCAATTTCCGTCATTTCAGCTACCTGGAAAAAGCCATCGAACTATGGACAGTCGGCGATGGCTACCTGGTGCAACTGGATGACCTCGCCCGTGAGATGCACGGCGCGATCAGCCGCGACCAGGTGAGCGCCAACGACGTGCGCCAGTGGAAAGCCCATATCACCGCCATCAACGAAGGCGTGACACCGGCGGCCAAGGCGTTCAGTGATGCCTTGGGCGAAGGCTCGCGGATGATCCTGCGGTTGCTGCTCACCACCAACCTGGCCACGGCTCTGGGCCTGATCGTACTGGCGCTGCTGCGTACCCATAAGCTGCTGACCCAGCGTCATGCGTTTGCCGACGCCTTGCAGCAAGAGAAGGAGCGAGCGCAGATCACGTTGGAGTCGATTGGCGATGGGGTGATCACCACCGATGTCGACGGCGCCATCACTTACATGAACCCTGCGGCCGAGGCGCTGACCCATTGGAATTCGGCCCAGGCTCATGGGCTGCCCCTGGCGGCGCTGTTCAACCTGCTGGATGACAATGCCCAGCCCGACGGCTTTACACTCATTGAACACATCGTCAAGGGCCAGCTCAGTGGCGGCAGCGAGCATTCCAAAACCATCCAGCGCCTGGATGGCAGCACGGTTTCGGTGACGCTGGTGGGTGCGCCGATCCGCAGCGCCGGCAAGGTCACGGGGGCGGTGCTGGTATTGCATGACATGACCCAGGAGCGTCAATACATCGCCAACCTGTCCTGGCAGGCGACCCACGACGCTTTGACCGGCCTGGCCAACCGCCGCGAATTCGAATTCCGCCTGGAACAGGTAATGCATCCCACCGCGCAGCACTTGGGTGAGCGGCATGCGCTGATGTTCCTCGACCTGGACCAGTTCAAACTGGTTAACGACACTTGTGGTCACGCCGCTGGCGACGAACTGCTCCGGCATATCTGTGCGCTGTTGCAGTCGGACTTGCGTGAAGGCGACACCCTGGCGCGCCTGGGCGGCGATGAGTTCGGCATCCTGCTGGAAAACTGCCCGGCGGCGGTGGCAGAGAAGATCGCCGAGAGCCTGCGCCACACGGTACAAAGCCTGCATTTTGTGTGGAAGGGCCGGCCGTTCATGACTACGGTCAGCATCGGCCTGGTGCACCTGGGGCACACGCCGACCACCCTGGAAACCTCACTGCGCGCCGCCGACATGGCGTGCTACATGGCCAAGGAAAAAGGCCGCAACCGCGTGCAGGTGTACCACGCCGACGACTCGGAACTGTCCCTGCGCTTTGGCGAAATGGCCTGGGTGCAGCGCCTGCACATGGCCTTGGAAGAGAACCGGTTCTGCCTGTACGCCCAGGAAATCTCGCCCCTGGGACAGACCGACGGAGGGGATGGGCATATCGAGATCCTGCTGCGACTGCATGACGAGGCCGGCCGTATCATCCTGCCCGACAGCTTTATTCCGGCCGCCGAGCGCTACGGTCTGATGACGTCCCTGGACCGCTGGGTGGTGGAGAATGTGTTCAAGATCATCAACCGGTGCATGCAGGAGCGACCGGGACGCCCGATGGCCATGTGTGCGATCAACCTGTCAGGCATCACCATTGGTGATGATGACTTTCTCGGGTTTTTGCGTGAGAAGTTTCATACATACAATATTCCGCCGAGCATGATCTGTTTTGAAATAACTGAAACCAGTGCTATCGCAAACTTGGGCAGTGCGATCCGCTTTATTAATGAACTCAAAGCCTTAGGCTGTCATTTCTCGTTGGATGACTTCTGTGCCGGAATGTCCTCATTCGCCTATCTTAAACATTTACCTGTAGACTTCCTGAAGATCGATGGAAGTTTCGTAAAGGATATGCTGGACGACCCGATTAACCGCGCAATGGTCGAAGTGATCAACCACATCGGCCATGTCATGGGTAAGCGCACAATTGCTGAATTTGTCGAGACACCGCAAATCGAACAGGCATTACTCGAAATTGGTGTGGATTACGCTCAGGGCTACCTGATTGAACGACCGCAATTGTTTACCTTTGATAGCTTGCAGTGTCGACCTGTGCGGCCGCAGCCTCTGTTATTCAAGGCGCCCGGCACATTCCGCTGAAACATTTGCTGGTCTGTACAATCACACTTAAAAAGGAGCCTTAACAGTGATCGACACATTCATCAGAACCGGCCCGCTTATGGAAGCCTCCAGTTACCCTGCCTGGGCTCAGAAACTGATCCTGGACTGTAGCGAGAGCAAGCGCCGCGTTGTCGAACACGAACTGTACCAGCGCATGCGCGACAACACGCTCAGCGCCAAGACCATGCGCCACTACCTGATCGGTGGATGGCCCGTGGTGGAACAGTTTGCCTTGTACATGGCACAGAACCTCACCAAGACCAAATTTGCCCGCCATCCTGGGGAGGACATGGCGCGCCGCTGGCTGATGCGCAATATTCGCGTGGAACTCAACCACGCCGACTACTGGGTGCATTGGGCCCGTGCCCACGGTGTGAGCCTGGAGGAGTTGCAGGCCCAGAACGTACCACCGGAGCTGCACGCGCTGAGCCATTGGTGCTGGCACACCAGCTCTGCCGATTCGCTTATCGTGGCCATCGCCGCAACCAACTATGCGATCGAGGGCGCTACCGGGGAATGGTCCGCCGTGGTGTGTTCTACCGGCGTCTATGCGGCGGCTTTCCCTGAGGAAGAGCGCAAGCGTGCGATGAAGTGGCTGAAGATGCACGCGCAGTATGATGACGCTCACCCCTGGGAAGCGCTGGAAATCATCTGCACCCTGGCCGGAATGAACCCGACCAAGGCACTGCAGGCCGAGCTGCGCCAAGCCGTGTGCAAGAGCTACGACTATATGTACCTGTTCCTGGAAAGCTGCATGCGCCTGGAGAAAGAAAAAGCCCCAGCCGTGGTGCGCGAGCGCCAGGCGCGGGTCGCCAGCGAAGCGTGATGTAATGTGAGTGGCGGGGGCTTACCCCGCCATTGCCAGGCGGTTGCGCCCTTCGCGCTTGGCCACGTACAAGGCGCTGTCGGCCCGACGCAGCAGGCTTTCGGCAGACTCGGCGGCCAGCAAAGTCGAGCACCCCAGGCTCACCGTCAATTCGATCCGCGTGTCATCCGCCCAATAATCCTGGGCCTGCGCCGCTTGGCGCAGGCGTTCACCGACCATCGCCGCCGCATCCCGGCCGGTGTTGGACAGCAGGATCAGAAACTCTTCCCCGCCAAACCGAAACACCATATCCACGTTACGCAACTGGCTCTTGATCGCCCCGGCGACGGCGCGCAGCACCTTATCGCCAGCGGCATGGCCGTAAGTGTCGTTGATGGTCTTGAAGTGATCGATGTCCAGCATCAGCAAGGACAGCGGATTGAGGTGCCGGCGCGCCATGTCGATTTCCCGTTGCAGGGTCTGGTCCATGGCGATGCGGTTACCGGTCTCGGTGAGCGGATCGCGCAAGGCGCTGCGGGTGGCGGCGCGGTAGAGCAGGGCGTTGCGCATCGGGTAAAGGAGGGTGGCTAGCAGGGATTCGAGTTGGCCGAGTTCCTCTTCCGCCAGGCGCTGGTTGCGGCGAAAGATCAGCTCGCCCAGGTGCTCGCCTTCATGGCTCAGGCTGTAACTCACCGAATGGTGGCCGCGATGGCCGAATTCCAGGCGCAAGTCGCTGGCTTGGTGGCGGTATTGCAAAGCGTCCAGGGGCACCAGGCGCTGGATCTCACGGAAGAACACACCGAGGATGCGCTCAGGCTCCAGGCTGGTCTGCAATTGCAGGCCCAATTGCTGGCGAAGTTGAGCAAGGGTAGTAGGGCGGCGGGGGAGGAGGGATGGCTGACCAAACCCCAGGCGTTGCAATTTGGCACTGTCAAAGTCAATTGCATTGGTCTGGGTAGGTGTTTTCATAAGCGATCGGCCTCTAAGGAAACTCTGAAAAAGAC
>NZ_JACAQP010000046.1:0-11614 GCF_013387025.1 Pseudomonas reactans
TCTTTTTCAGAGTTTCCCTAGATGAGGTGTTCTCTTGGGGGACGAACATCACGCCCTCCACAGGTAAAAGCCCCAATATCTCCTATCTAAACGGTGTCACTCGAATAACAGCTGAGCTCATTCAAATCACGAACGAAGAATGTGCAGCACTACAGTTTGGCAACTCTGTACTTCTGGTTGAGTTTGACGGCCCCACCACTCAAAGATCCGGCTGTGTTGACCTGAGGGCGATCAGAGTCCTCCTATACCCAACAAATACGTAATCCACACAGATGAGCGCCGCACAAATGTTAGGGGCGCCCGTTGTGGGCTGCTCCGCAGCCCAGCGCAGGGCAAGCCTGCTCACCACAATGTTCGTGCTCGCCCAGCAACAAACGAACTCACCAGCCGTCCCTCAATATCCGCAACTCCAAATGCTGCAACAACATAATCGTCTTCCCATCCACAATCTCCCCACTCTGCACCATCCCCAGCGCCTGCTCAAACCCCAACTCCAGCACCTCGATATCCTCACCCTCCTCTTCCAGCCCACCACCGCTCCCCACCCGATCCCCCGGCTGATACTGACCCATGAAAAAGTGAATCCGCTCCGTCACCGACCCCGGGCTCATGAACGCCGCATAGATCTTCTCCACATGCCCCACGCGGTACCCGGTTTCTTCTTCCGCTTCCAGACGAATACGTTCTTCGGGACTGGCATTGTCGAGCAAACCGGCCGCCGCCTCGATCAGGTAGCCGGGGTAGTCATTGACGAACGTCGGCATGCGAAACTGGCGGATCAGCAACACCGTGCGCTGCTCGCGGTTGTACAGCAGGATGGTCGCGCCATTGCCGCGGTCGTATACCTCGCGGGTCTGGGCTTGCCAACTGCCGTCGCGGCGGCGCAGGTCGAAGCTGTATTTTTTCAGCAGGTACCAGTTTTCCGAGAGTGTCTCTTCGGCGGTGATGCGAACGGGGCTGTTGTCCATGCTCGGGTTTCTCAAGAAAAGGGTTATGTTTGTTTGATGCTGTTCCAGGCAGCGGCGACTGCTTCGGCACTGCCCGCCTTGATCCGTGCGAGGTTGCGCGGGTAGTCCACCCCTGGGTTTTCGGTAAAGCGCGTGGCCGTGAATTGGCCGTTGCTGGCGCGCAGGATATAACCCGTGTCCTCGCACTGCGAGGAGGCGAGAAACAGCACCCCCGGCGTCACCCAGTCGGGCTTGAGTTCGTCCGGTTCTTCGGTCACGCCCCACATGCGCGTCTTGGCGACCGGTGAGATTGCATTGACCTTGATCCCGGCCTCAGCCCCTTCGTGGCTCAACGCGTTCATGATCCCCAGTTGCGCCATCTTGCCCGCGCTGTAGGCCACCAGGCCAGTCTGCTCATACTGTGCGTACATGGCGCGGTCGGAGGTGGTGAGGATGATGCGCGGTGCAGATGAGCGCAGCAGGTGCGGCCAGGCGTGCTTGCACAGCCACAGCGGTGCGTAGAGATTGATGTCCATGGCGCGTTGCAGGAACCCGGCGTCAAGGTCGGCGATGGTCTGGTAACCGACCCAGCCGGCGTTGTGGATCAGGATGTCGAGTTGGCCGAAGGCCTCGATGGCGTAGGCGATCAGGTGCTCGCAGCCCGCGTTCGTGGACAGGTCACCGCCGTGGCCGATCACGTTCAAGCCTTCGGCCTGCAAGGCTTCTACCGCGGCCTGGACCACCGAGGCATCGCGGCCCGCGCCGGCATTGTCGGCACCGATATCGCTGATCACCACCCGTGCGCCGCCCTGGGCCAACGCCCGTGCGTAACTGAGACCCAACCCGCGTGCACCGCCGGTGACGACTGCAGTTTTGCCTGTGAAATCCATGTGCTTGCTCTCCTGTTCGGGCCGCTCACCCTAACAACCTCGGCGCGCCTTGTTCAATGCTGTAATACTTTGCAAGCAATCCCCGTTCACGGCTGTCGAATTAATTCCTGCCTGGTTGGGCCATCTGGTAAAACCCCTGCTTCACCTTTTTCCTGGAACCTTCATGTCCTCTCGTTTTCTCTCGCGCCTGAGCCTGCGCTGGTTTCCCATGGTGTGCATGGCGTTGTTGATCGTCGGCCTGCCGGTGGGCTGCGCGGTGCTGCAACACAAGGAGCGCGAACTGGTATTTCGCATCGAGCCGGGCACCGCCAGTTGGTACAGTGGCTTGCCGAAAGCGGTGCAAGAGTTCGAACTCAAGCCGGCCAGTTTCAAAGCAGGTCAGAATATCCATGGCTGGTGGTACCCGGCGGACAAGAAAGACGCGCCCGCCATCCTCTACCTGCATGGCGTGCGCTGGAACCTGACCGGGCAACTGTTTCGCATCGAGCAACTGCACGCCCTGGGTTATTCGGTACTAGCTATCGACTATCGTGGGTTCGGCCAGAGCCACGGCGAACTGCCGTCGGAAACCACCGTGTATGAAGACGCGCGCATCGCCTGGGAGCGTTTCCAGGTGCTGCAACCGGACCCGAACAAACGCCTGATCTACGGGCACTCCCTGGGTGGCGCAGTGGCCATCGACCTGGCTGCCGAATTGGGCAAGCAGACACCGCTGCCAGTGCGCGGGCTGGTGATCGAATCCACCTTCACGTCGCTGGCGGATGTGGCCACGGCCGTGGCGAATACATCGTTGCCGGTGCGCTGGCTGCTGTCGCAGAAGTTCGATTCCATCGACAAGATTGCCGATATCCATATGCCGCTACTGGTGGTGCATGGCCTGGATGATCGCTACGTGCCGCCGCGTTTCAGCCAGCAATTGTTTGAAGCCGCCCAGGAACCCAAGCGGCTGTTACTGGTGCCCGGTGCCAGTCATAACAACAGCATGAGCCTGGCCGGTCGCAGTTATGGCCAGGCGCTGGACAAACTGATGCAAGCGAAGATGCCGGCGCAGGTTGTCACACACTCCACAGGTCGTAGCGGCGACTCGTAAAAGCGTATTTCGGCACTGGGTTCGCGCTTGCGTGTCAAGCGCAAACCCTGCCCATGCTGGGCCAAAACAGAAGTTGATCAAATAATAACCTCTGCCGAAATCGCCAACCCTGCCGGGGCTTCGCAAAGTTATCCACAGAGATACCCACGGTTTTCGTGGACAACTCTTTTTATTTTTTTACGTTTTTTTTGCTCAGTAAACGCTTTCAGGAAATGTACCCGGCAACAAAATCTCGCGATTCACATCGCGTATATCGTTATACCCACACAAGGCCATCGACACGTCCAACTCACGGGCGATGATCTCAAGCGCCTTGGTCACACCCGCTTCGCCCATCGCGCCCAGACCATACAAATGCGGGCGGCCGATCATGGTGCCTTTGGCGCCCAATGCCATCGCTTTGAGCACGTCCTGGCCGGAGCGAATGCCACCGTCGAGCCATACTTCAATGCGCTCGCCCACCGCTTCGACAATCGCCGGTAACTGGCTGATGCTCGAAGGCGCACCGTCCAGTTGACGACCACCGTGGTTGCTCACCACCAGTGCGTCGGCACCGGCGTTCGCGGCCAGGCGAGCATCCTCCACATCGAGGATACCCTTGATGATCAACTTGCCGCCCCAGCGCTGCTTGATCCACTCCACATCGTCCCAGCTCAGGCGCGGATCGAACTGCTGGGCGGTCCAGGACGACAGCGAACTCATGTCTGCCACGCCTTTCACGTGCCCGACGATGTTGCCGAAACCCCTACGCTTGGTGCCGAGCATGCCCATCACCCAGCGCGGCTTGGTGGCCATGTTGAGGATATTCGGCAGGGTCAGTTTCGGCGGTGCCGACAGACCATTGATCAAATCCTTGTGGCGCTGGCCGAGTATCTGCAGGTCGAGGGTCAGCACCAGCGCATCTACGCCGGCAGCCTTGGCGCGCTCGATCAACTGTTCGATAAAGGCGCGGTCGCGCATCACGTACAACTGGAACCAGAACGGCTGGCCGACGTGCTCGGCAATGTCTTCCAGGGAGCAGATACTCATGGTCGACAAGGTGTAGCGCAGGCCAAATGCTGCGGCGGCGCGCGCGGTCAGAATCTCGCCATCGGCGTGCTGCATACCGGCCAATCCGGTGGGCGCCAGTGCCACCGGCATGGCCATCTCCTGGCCGATCATCGTGGCGCGGATCGAGCGTTCATCAATGTTGCGCGCCACCCGCTGGCGGAACTTGATGCTGGCAAAATCGCTTTCATTCGCCCGGTAAGTGCTTTCAGTCCAGGAGCCGGAGTCAGCGTAGTCGTAGAACATCCGTGGGACACGTTTTTGCGCGAGCTTGCGTAAATCTTCGATGGTTGTGATCAACGACATCTAGGTCACCTCTCCCTGAACTGAATGCTGAGAGTAACCGCCCATCGACTGCGCAACCAGCCATTGCGTTTAGATAGCCGCACGGCTAATCTCGCATAAACCCGCAAAATAGCGCACAAACATGCAAAACACTCATCAAGACATCGACCTGCCTTCTTTGCGCAAACAGAAGATCCTGTTGCTGCTGGAGCGCGACGGCAAAGTCACCGCCTCGGAACTGGTGGAACACTTTGCCGTGTCCCAAGACACCATCCGCCGCGACCTCGGCGAACTCGCCGCCGCCGGGCTGTTGCAACGCGTCCACGGTGGCGCCCTGCCCCGGCCCAAAGACACCGGCAAAGACTTCTTTACACGCGTGGGTGAAACCAACGAGGCCAAGCGTCACCTTGCGCGGCGGGCTGCCGACCGTGTGGAGGATGGGCAAATTGTGCTGTTCGATTCCGGCTCCACCACGCTGCAGATTGCCCAATCATTGCCGCGCTCAATCCGCCTCACGGTGGTCACGACATCCCCCATGATCGCCATCGCCCTGGCCGACCATCCCGATGTAAAAGTCATCCTCACCGGCGGCCAGCTCAACCCGGCGACGCTGTCCACCAGCGGCCATGAAACCGTGCGCATGATCCAGGGCATCAAGGCCGATGTGCTGTTCACCGGCGTATGTGCGCTGCATCCGCAAGTGGGCATCAGCTCGCTGCATTTTGATGAAGTGGCGGTCAAGCAGGCCTTGCTCGACAGTGCGTCCCATGTAGTGGCGGTAACCATGGCGGACAAGCTCGGCGCAGTGGAGCCCTTTGTCGTGGCGCCGTGCAGCCGGATTCATACGCTGATTACGGAGTGGCATGTGCCGAGCGTGGAAACGTATGAGCAGTTGGGATTGGAAGTGTTGCGGGTAGAGGTTTGATGCAAACAGGCGCCCCGCGAGGCGCCTTTCAATTCAGTTTCTGCGATGCGCCGGCATCTCGCGCTTGGGCCCGAACATCGCCCAGGCAATCAAGCCGAACAGCGGTACAAAAATCAGAATCACCAGCCACAACCCTTTGCTCTCCCAACCCCCTGTGCTGCGCAATACGGTATTGATCGCCCACAATTCCAACAGCAGCAGAATCACCGCCAAGCCGATCCAGATATATTGAATTTCCATGCTTCACCTCCTAGGTCGTATGCATTAGGTCAAGCATCGGCCTTGAGGGTTCATTAAAATTGCTGCAAGGACCGAACGGGTCCATGCTTCAACCGATCGCGTGCTTAACGAACAAGCAGGCTGAAACATGATTTAAATATGTCCCCCAGAAATTCACCCCGGCAACGGAATCACCCTCAACGCCCTGACCGACTTATAGGAAAAGCTCGAATAAATCTCCTTGACGCAAGGCAACGTCTGCAGCACCTCACGCGCAAATTCCCCAAACGACTCCAGATCCTTCGCCACCACTTCCAACAAAAAATCATACCGCCCCGACACGTTATGACACGCCACAATCTCCGGAATCTCCAACAATCGCTGTTCAAACGCCCGAGCGATTTCCTGGGTGTGGCTCTCCATCATGATGCTGACAAACGCCGTCACCCCATACCCCAGTGCCTTGGGCGAAAGAATCGCCTGATACCCGCTGATCACCCCACTCTCTTCGAGGTTGCGCACTCGCCGCCAGCACGGCGAGGTGGTCAGGGATACGCGGTCGGCCAATTCGGCCACCGTGAGACGGGCGTTGCCTTGCAATGCGTTTAAAAGGGCTTTGTCGGTACGGTCGAGACTGACAGGCATAACGTGCCTCTATTCTTTATTTTTATGAGGTTTTCATCCCAGGACGCGGGAATTAGCAGCAAATATTGCAAAGTTCATCTCTGGTTATGAGCATAGCATTGTAGGAAATAAGGAGCGTCCGACATGAACAATAAACACAATGCATTCGGCTTTTCCACCCGCGCCATCCACCACGGCTATGACCCAAAAGACCATCACGGCGCACTCGTCCCACCGATTTACCTGTCAGCCACCTTTGCTTTCCCAACCGCCGAATACGGTGCCGCCTGTTTTGCCGGTGAAGCGAGTGGCCACTTCTATACACGCATTTCCAACCCGACCCTGGCGCTGCTGGAATCACGCATGGCCACATTGGAAAACGGCGAGGCCGCAGTGGCGTTCAGTTCCGGCATGGGCGCGATTGCCGCGACGTTCTGGACCCTGCTGCGCCCTGGCGATGAAGTGATCGTCAGCCAGACCCTGTACGGCTGCACCTTTGCCCTTCTTCACCATGGCATCGGCGAATTCGGTATCAAGGTGCGGCATGTCGACCTTACCGACTTGGCTGCCCTGCAAGCCGCACTCAGCCCCGCCACTCGCATGATCTACTGCGAGACCCCGGCCAACCCCAACCTGCGGCTGGTGGATCTCGCCGCCGTGGCCGCCCTCGCCCACCAGCAGCCGAACATCACCCTGGTGGTCGACAACACCTACTGCACACCCTACCTGCAACGCCCCCTCGACCTGGGCGCCGATGTGGTGGTGCATTCGGCCACCAAGTACCTCAGCGGCCACGGCGATATCACCGCGGGCATCGCCGTGAGCAGCCAGGCCCTGGCCCAGCGCATTCGCCTGCAAGGCCTCAAGGACCTGACCGGCGCGGTGATGTCGCCCCAGGACGCTTCGCTGTTGATGCGCGGCCTCAAGACCCTTGCCCTGCGCATGGACCGTCATTGCAGCAACGCCCAGGCCGTAGCCGAAGCCTTGCAGGCACATCCGGCCGTGCAGTCGGTGACGTACCCGGGATTACGTTCTTTCCCGCAATACGAACTGGCGACACAGCAGATGAAACTACCTGGTGGCATGATTGCCTTCGAGCTCAAAGGCGGCATTGAAACCGGCCGGCGCTTCATGAATGCGCTCAAACTGTTCACCCGTGCGGTCAGCCTGGGTGACGCGGAGTCACTGGCCCAGCATCCGGCGAGCATGACCCATTCCACCTACACCCCGCAGGAGCGTGCGGCGCACGGTATCAGCGAAGGGTTGGTGCGCTTGTCGGTAGGGCTTGAGGACGTGGCCGACCTGCTGGCGGACGTGCAGCAGGCACTCGCCAAGTGCTCCCGCACCCTCACGCGTCCTTCTAAGCTTGTGAGTTTTTAATCCGTTTTTTTAAGATTGGATCCCCTTCCCGTCGCCAGGCTGTACTAGCATAGGTTCCGGCGGGAAGGACTATCACGGTAGGTTATTCGCGTTGGCTTGCACCTTAATCCCCGCTGCTCTAAGGCCGAATACCTGCACGCCTCATGGACGAAATGATGAACTCACAGCTGTTCCCTCATATTGGCAAAGTCATCGCCAGCACCGGCAGCCGCCATTTCCCACGCATGCTGCATGACCTGATCCTCACCCAACTGGCAGTGGATGCCACTCATATCACGCAATTGCAGGTCAGCGCCGACGGGCACACCCGCCGCAAGATCAGCCCGGTCTACACCGATTCGGTGGAGGCGTTGGGCGACGAACAACCCGCCGCACAATTGCACCTAACCCGCCGCAAGGACGATGTGCGCTACGTGTTGTCGGTGTATCGCTCGCACCAGTCCGAAAGCTTTTCACCCCAGGAACGCAGCATGTTGCAGGACTTCTCCACCTTGCTGCTGCCCATGGTGGAAAAGCACATCGCCGCAATCCAACCGTGCCGCCAGGACAGCGACGCGGCGGTGCCGGAAAACCAAGGTATCGAAACCCTGCGCAGGCGCATTCAAGAACGACTGGTGCAGTCAGGGTTGACCTTGTCCAACCGTGAGCTTGAAGTGTGCGTGGGCCTGTTGGCCGGGCGCACGGCACCGGAGTTGGCGGAGCAGTTGGCGTTGAAAGTCAACACCATCGAAAGCTACCTGAAGCGCGCATCGATCAAACTGGGGATCAGCGGGCGGCATTCGTTGTTGCGATGGATGTATGCCACTGAGGACAACACAGGCTTTTAAGACATACCTGTTCAAAATGTGGGAGCGGGCTTGCTCGCGAATGCAGTGTGTCAGTCAACAGATTCATTGGCTGAACTACCGCATTCGCGAGCAAGCCCGCTCCCATATTTTTTAATCTCTATTGGCTGACAAACCTCAATCTCTGGCAAGCGCCTCGATCGGGTCCAGCCGCGCCGCATTCCTGGCCGGCACAAAGCCAAACACAATGCCGATCAACGTCGAACAGGCAAACGCCGTGATGATCGAGCCCAGGGAAAACACCATCTCCCATTCCTTCACAAACAACGAAAACAGAAAGCCCAGGGCATAGGACAGCGAGATCCCGATCAGCCCGCCGATCAAACACACCATCACCGCCTCCACCAGGAACTGCTGGCGGATATCCGACTGCCGCGCCCCTACCGCCATGCGAATGCCGATCTCACGGGTGCGCTCGGTGACAGACACCAGCATGATATTCATCACGCCAATGCCCCCCACCAGCAACGAGATCACCGCGATCAACGACAGCAGCAACGCCAGCGAGCGGCTGGTTTTCTGCACGGTCTGCATGATGCTGTCGAGGTTGTTGGTGAAGAAGTCCTTGGTGCCGTGGCGTTGCAGCATGAGTTTGTTGACGTTGTCTTCGACCACCTTGCTCGGCTGGCCATCCTTGATGCGCACGGTGATGCTGTCCAGATGGCGCTGCCCCAGCAAGCGCCCTGCCGCTGTTTCATAGGGCACCCACACGTTCAGCGCCTTGCTGGCGGCGAACATGTTCTTATTGTCAGCGGTGACCCCAATCACAGTACACGGCAGGTTACCCACCAGGATCACCTGGCCCAGCGGGTCGACGTTCGGGCCGAACAGTCGGTGACGCGTGTTGTGGTCGATCACCACCACCTGGGCCTGGCGCCGCGCATCGCTTTCGCTGAAGGCGATACCGGCTTCGAGCTTCAAGCCCTTCACCTTGAAGTAGCGGTCGCTCACGCCATTGACCTGCGCATCCAGGTCGATATTGCCAAAGCGCAGCAACAGGTTGCGGCCCACCACCGGCGTGGCACTGTCGACGTAATACAACTGGTTCAACGCGTCCACATCCGAAGGCATCAAGGTCTCGATGGCAGAAGCGCGACTATCACCAAAACTGGTGCCGGAAAAGATGTCGATGGTGTTGCTGCCAATCGCCTGAATGTCCTTGAGCACATAACGCTTGGCGCCTTCGCCAATGGCCGAGATCGACACCACCGAAGTGATGCCGATGACGATACCGAGCATGGTCAACAACGTACGCATGCGGTGAGACACCAGCGCGACCCAGGCCATGTTGAAGGCCTCCTTGAACAACCCCAGGCTCGCCACCAAACGCCGGGCACCACTGCGTTTTGGCTCGATGGGCGTTTCGCTGGGCAACTCCAGGCCAGCGCTGTCATTGGCCTTGTCGCTGACGATTTCGCCATCACTGACCTCGACGATACGCTGCGCATTCGCCGCGACCTTGGGGTCGTGGGTGACGATAATCACCGTGTGCCCCGCCGCGTGCAGCTCAGCGAGGATGCGCATCACCTCTTTGCCGCTGTGAGTATCGAGAGCGCCGGTGGGTTCGTCGGCGAGGATCACTTCGCCGCCGTTCATCAGCGCGCGGGCGATACTCACCCGTTGCTGTTGGCCACCGGAGAGCTGGCTGGGGCGATGGGTGGTGTGACCGGACAAGCCCAGCCGCGCGAGCAATTCCCGTGCACGGCTGTGGCGTTGGGTTTCCGGTGTGCCGGCGTAGATCGCCGGCATTTCCACGTTGTGCAAGGCACTCAGGTGGGCCAGCAAGTGGTAGCGCTGGAAGATAAAACCGAAGTAATCACGGCGCAGTTCGGCCAACTGCTCATCCCCCAGGGAACGGGTTTCGATGCCGTTGATCTTGTAGCTGCCGGCCGTGGCGTAATCCAGGCCGCCGAGGATGTTCATCAGGGTAGATTTCCCTGAGCCTGAGGCGCCGATGATCGCGACCATTTCCCCGGCATGGATCGTCAGGTCGATGCCCTTGAGCGCGATAAACTCACGCTCGCCGGCCATGAAGCTACGGGTGATGCCCTTGAGTTCCAGCAGTGGCTGAGTCATCCGTCAGTTCCCTGCCACAGCGGGCGTGGCGTCGCCGATCACCACTTTGTCGCCTTCGGCCAGGCCGTCGAGTATCTGCACCTTCACATTGTTGTTTATCCCGGTCTTCACCTCCCGCGACACTGCCTTGCCTTTCGCGTCCAGCACCCGCAACGAGTAACTGCCGTCGTTGTTGCGCGCCCCCAGCGCCGCCACCGGCACCATCAGTGCGGCCTCGGCGGTGTCGAGCACGATACGTACCTGGGCGGTCATGGCGATGCGTAGACGGTGGTCGGGGTTAGGCACATCGAACAACGCGTTGTAGAACACTGCGGTGTTCTGCTTCGGCGTGCCGGCGGTCTGGGTTTCCAGGAAATTCTGTGGCGCCGGTTCCGTGCCGCGCAGCTTGGCGTAGTAACGCTTGTCGGCCTCACCGAGGATGGTGAAGTACACCTGCTGGCCGGGGCTGATGTGAATCACATCCGCCTCGGAGACCTGCGCCTTGACGGTCATGGTGTCGAGGTCGGCCAGCTTGAGCAGCACCGGCGCCAGTTGGTTGGCGATCACGGTCTGGCCTTCCTGGGTGACGATGCCCACCACATCGCCGTCGATGGGCGCGACGATGCGGGTGTAGGCCAGGTTGACCTTGGCGGTGTCGATCTGGATGTGGGCGCTTTTTATCTGCGCGTCCAGGGACAGCAGGTTAGCCTGTTGCACCTGGAAGGTGGATTCGGCGTCTTCGAAGTCCTGGCGGGAGACTGACTCGTCAATCTGCAGGCCTTTGTAGCGTTCGTATACGGACTTGGCCTGCTTGAGCTGCGCTGCTGTGGCGCGGCGTTGGGCCTGGAGGTTTTCTTCGTCGACCTGGGCTTTGCGCAGGGTGTTTTGCAGGATCAATGGGTCGATTTCGGCTAGCCATTGACCTTTTTTGACCTTGTCGCCGACTTTGACTTTGAGGGATTTCAATTGGCCTGAGACTTGGGCGCCGACGTCGACCTGTTTGATGCCTTCGAGCAGGCCGGTGGCGAGCACGGCGTTTTCGATGTTGCCGCGTTCGGCGGTGGCGGTGAGGTATTGCGGTGCGTCGGCGGGAGCCTGGACCGTGTAGATGATCAAGCCTATGGCGATGGCCAGTGTGGCGAACATTCCTAGTTTGCGTAGCGATGGCTTTTGCATAGATGACCTTTGATCGAGAACATATCCGTTATTTGAGTAACGGCCACTATTGGTTCCGCTCTTACAGCGGGTCACTTTTGAAAAGCGCAAAAGTAACCAAAACGCTCTTGCCCCAACACTCGGTGCCTCGC
>NZ_JACAQP010000047.1:0-139 GCF_013387025.1 Pseudomonas reactans
GTTAACGACCATCGCCGGCAAGAACTAGGCGTCCCCCCAGCTCCTACAGGACCGCGTTTGATTTTGCCTTTGCTTTACACCACTCAAGCCGGCTGTCAGGCCGCTGTGCTCTTGCTCTTGATTTTGATCTTAGGCGCCC
>NZ_JACAQP010000047.1:299-78620 GCF_013387025.1 Pseudomonas reactans
CCGCCGTAAGGGCGGAACCCATATCAGCCGTTACCTAAATAACGGATATGTACCCAGTCCCACCCATATCCCAGACATAAAAAAAGCGCCGCGTACCTCACGATACGCGGCGCCTCTTCACATCAACACTTTAGGCCTGAATCACCGGAATGTTGGCGCTAGCTGCGATCTTGCGGAACTCAGCAATCTGGTCGAAGTTCAGGTAGCGGTAAACGTCACTGGCCATGGTGTCCAGTTTCGCCGCGTAGCCCATGTACTCTTCGACGGTCGGCAGGCGACCCAGGGTAGAAGCCACTGCCGCCAGCTCGGCCGAAGCCAGGTAGACGTTAGCGCCGTCACCCAGACGGTTCGGGAAGTTACGGGTCGACGTCGACACAACGGTCGAGTTCGGCTCTACACGTGCCTGGTTACCCATGCACAGCGAGCAGCCCGGCATTTCCATGCGCGCGCCAGCCTTGCCGTAGATGCCGTAGTAGCCTTCTTCGGTCAGTTGGTGAGCGTCCATCTTGGTCGGCGGCGACAGCCACAGACGAGTTGGCAGCTGGCCCTTGACCTGCTCCAGCAGCTTACCGGCCGCGCGGAAGTGACCAATGTTGGTCATGCACGAACCGATGAACACTTCGTCGATCTTCTCGCCGGCAACGCTCGACAGCAGACGGGCATCGTCCGGGTCGTTTGGTGCGCAGAGGATCGGCTCGTTGATCTCGGCCAGGTCGATCTCGATGATTTCAGCGTATTCCGCGTCGGCATCGGCTTCCATCAGCTCTGGGTTCTTGACCCAGGCTTCCATCGCTTGAGCACGACGTTCCAGGGTGCGTGGGTCGCCGTAACCTTCACCGATCATCCAGCGCAGCAGGGTGATGTTGGAGTTCAGGTACTCGGTGATCGACTCTTTCGACAGCTTGATGGTGCAACCGGCAGCCGAACGTTCAGCCGAGGCGTCGGACAGCTCGAAAGCTTGTTCCAGCGTCAGGTCGTTCAGGCCTTCGATCTCCAGGATGCGGCCGGAGAAGGCGTTCTTCTTGCCTTTCTTCTCTACTGTCAGCAGACCCGATTGGATCGCGTAGTAAGGAATGGCATGAACCAGGTCACGCAGGGTGATGCCAGGTTTCATCTTGCCTTTGAAGCGCACCAGGATCGATTCCGGCATGTCCAGTGGCATAACGCCAGTGGCTGCGGCAAACGCGACCAGACCGGAACCGGCCGGGAACGAGATGCCCATCGGGAAGCGGGTGTGGGAGTCACCACCGGTACCGACGGTGTCCGGCAGCAGCATGCGGTTCAGCCAGCTGTGGATGATGCCGTCGCCTGGACGCAGCGATACACCGCCACGGGTCATGATGAAGTCAGGCAGGGTGTGGTGGGTGGTCACGTCGATCGGCTTTGGATAGGCCGCGGTGTGGCAGAACGACTGCATGACCAGGTCGGTGGAGAAGCCCAGGCACGCCAAGTCTTTCAGTTCATCACGGGTCATCGGACCGGTGGTGTCCTGGGAACCGACGGTGGTCATCTTCGGTTCGCAGTAGGTGCCAGGACGAACGCCTTTGCCTTCTGGCAGACCGCAAGCCTTGCCGACCATTTTCTGTGCCAGGGTGAAGCCTTTGCCGGTGTCGACAGGTGCTTCAGGCAGTTTGAACAGATCGGTAGGACCCAGGCCCAGCTCGGCGCGAGCCTTGTCGGTCAGGCCACGGCCGATGATCAGCGGGATACGGCCGCCGGCGCGGACTTCGTCCAACAGCACCGGGGTCTTCATTTCGAAGGTGGTGATGACTTCGTCGGTGCCGTGTTTGCAGACCTTGCCAGCATGTGGGTACAGGTCGATCACGTCGCCCATGTTCATGTTGGTAACGTCAAACTCGATTGGCAGTGCGCCCGCATCTTCCATGGTGTTGTAGAAGATTGGAGCGATCTTGCTGCCGAAGCAGAAACCACCGGCGCGCTTGTTCGGCACGTACGGAACGTCGTCGCCGAAGAACCACAGTACGGAGTTGGTCGCGGATTTACGCGAGGAACCGGTACCGACCACGTCACCGACGTAGGCGATCGGGAAGCCTTGGCCGCGCATTTCTTCGATCTGCTTCATCGGGCCGGTCTTGCCTTGCTCGTCCGGCACGATGCCTTCACGGGCCATTTTCAGCATGGCCAGGGCGTGCAGCGGGATGTCAGGACGGGACCAGGCATCGGGAGCAGGGGACAGGTCGTCAGTGTTGGTTTCGCCGGTGACCTTGAACACGCGCAGGCTGATCTTGTCGGCCAGGGTAGGGCGGTTGCTGAACCACTCGCCGTCGGCCCAGGACTGGATCACGGCTTTAGCGTGTTCGTTGCCGTTCTTGGCTTTTTCAGCCACGTCGTGGAACGCATCGAACATCAGCAGGGTGTGCTTGAGTTGGGCGGCGGCGACCGGTGCCAGTGTGGCGTCGTCCAGCAGCTCGACCAGGGTCACGATGTTGTAGCCGCCTTGCATGGTGCCAAGCAGTTCAACGGCGCGTTGCTTGCTGATCAGGGGGGAAGTGGCTTCGCCCTTGGCCAGGGCAGACAGGAAACCGGCCTTGACGTAGGCAGCTTCGTCAACGCCTGGTGGAATGCGGTTGGTGATCAGGTCAACGAGGAATTCTTCTTCGCCAGCCGGAGGATTTTTCAGCAGCTCGACCAGGCCTGCGGTTTGTTCGGCGTTAAGCGGCTGGGGAACAATACCCAGGGCTGCACGCTCTTCGATATGTTTGCGGTAGGCTTCAAGCACAGTTATTACCCTCATCAGTGGTCCCACGGGACGCTCATCCAGAAATGAACGGCACGCATGCGCTCGGGGGCTTTTTGGGCCGCAAAGCCAGCGCTGCCGGCATTCCTCACAGAAGCTGCTTTCAAAGTTTTACGCCTGCAGAACGGAGCTGATGAGGGTTGGCGAGGGCTCTGACCTACCGAGTCATTAACCATCGCCAACACCGTTCTGAAGGAACGACTGTGCTCGTGACGCTTTGAAAACAGCTTCCAGCGGATTATTGGCGCCTTACAAGGCCGGATGATTCTACGGCAAAAAAATTCTAAAGGTAAGTTGCCTAACCAAGTTTGCTGGGTGATCAAGCTTAGACAAAGGGCTAACATGGCGCATTGTTTCGCTGATTTGCGTGTCGCTGCCCATGTCCAACCAAACCATCAAGACCCCCTGCGTCGGCCTGTGCTCCACGGTCTACGGCGATCTCGTGTGCCGTGGCTGCAAGCGCTTCCACCATGAAGTGATCCAGTGGAACGGCTACGGCGAAGAGGAAAAACGTGCGGTCTGGCTGCGGTTGGAGCAGCTGCTGGTGCAGGTGATGGCCGGCAAACTGGAGGTTTTTGACCCCAAGACCCTGCGCGGCCAACTGGAAAAGCGCAAGATCCGCTTCGTGCCGCACCAATCCGAGTATTGTTGGGCCTACCAGTTGATCGCCCGCGGGGCTCGGGTGATCAATAACCTGGAGGCCTATGGCATGGTGCTGTTGCCCGAGTTTCGCGACTGGCCCTTGCCGGACCTGCGCGATGCCATCGATCGGGAGTTCTTTATTCTCTCCGAAGCCCACTACCAGCGCTATATCGCGCCGGGGTTTCTCAAGGATGCGTTTGGCGCCTAGCGGTCAGGCGTTGGTGGCCTGTTCCACCAGGCGATCCATCACTTCTTCAGGCTTGAGCACCAACACATCGCTTTCCAGCGTATCCAGCACGACCTCTGCGGTGTTGCCGATCAGTGCCCCGGAAATACCCGTGCGACCCACGGTGCCGATGATCGTGACCGCCGCCTGCAGTTTGTGGGCGAGATGCGGTATCAACACGTCCGCCGGTCCTTCCTCGATATGCAGGTGTTTGTCATCCACATCAAACTCCGCCTGAAACGCCCTGCATTGCTCGCGATAACGTGCCTCGATGGTCTCCCTGAGCTGAAACGTCGGGTCCGCCGCCGACAGCATCGGCGAGGGGTGGGCGCTGATTACATGCAACTGCGCCTTGGCCAGGTGGGCGATATCAAAGCCATGGTCGATGATCGAATTATGCAGTGACCGATGTTCACCATCGGTATTGCCGACATCGATCGCCGCGAGGATCACGCCGCCAGCCCACGGTGTAGCGGTCTTGACCAGCAACACCGCCGTCGGGCAATAACGCAGCAACTTCCAATCCGCAGGCGTCAGCAGTGCCTTTTTCAATGGGCTGTCCGGGAAGTGCTGTTTGATCACCAGCCCACAGCCTTCGGCCTGCTGCACGTCGATAATGGTTTCATGCAAGCTGGCATTCCACGCCTGCTCGGTGCTGACGCTGTAGCCGTCTTCCTGCAAGCCCGACTTGAGCAGGCTCAGCAGCGCCGAGTGCTCATGCTTTTTGTCGCAGACCAGCAAATGCAGGTGCGCGCCGGTGACCCCGGCAATCAGCTTGGCACGCTTGAGGGCCAGGCTTTCCGAATGCTCGGGCTCGATGACCACCAGGATGCTGCGGATGGCTTGCATGGTCGGGATCTCCATAAAAAAGGGCGGGGGCCTGGAACAACTATAGTTGCTGGCTGGCGCACGTCATGTTGATGCACATCAAGGCCGGTGGCTGGTGGTCTGCGGCGGGGTCGGTATAATCGCCGGCCTTTTGTGATCCTTTTGCCCGTGAGCCCGATGAACCTGCCCGAAATCCACGAATTCCTCGGTTGCCGCACCCCTGGCGCCTGGGTCCAGGCCGCGCTGGCCGATCAGGACACCCTGCTGATCGACCACAAGAACTGCGAATTCAAAGCCGCCAGCACTGCCCTGAGCCTTATCGCCAAGTACTACAGCCATGTGGACTTGATCAACATGATGTCGCGCCTGGCCCGCGAAGAGCTGGTGCACCACGAACAAGTCATGCGCCTGATGAAAAAGCGCAAAGTCGAGTTGCGCCAATTGAACGCCGGGCGTTACGCCTCGGGTTTGCGCAAAGTGGTGCGCACCCATGAGCCGGTCAAGCTGGTGGATACTCTGGTGGTAGGCGCGTTTATCGAAGCGCGCAGTTGCGAGCGTTTCGAAGCGCTGGTACCACATTTGGACGAAGAACTCGGCAAGTTTTACTTCGGTTTGCTGAAAAGCGAAGCGCGGCACTTCCAGGGTTACCTGAAGCTGGCCTACCAGTACGGCGACGCCAAGGACGTCGCCCAGGTGATTGAGCGGGTGAGGGCGGCCGAGCAGGAACTGATCGAGTCACCCGACATCGAGTTCCGCTTTCACAGTGGCGTGCCAGCCTGAGGCCACGGCCACGCCGATCAGCGCGGTGATTCCGGCGAGCAGCAGGATCACCGCCTGCGTGCCCAGCGGCGCCGCCAACACTGCAATCGCCAGGCCCGCCAAGGGTTGCGGCAGGTTGTTGAGCAGGGTGATCACGCCCACGGTCTTGCCGAAGTCCTGCACGGGAATCACCCGCTGACGGGTGCTGCGCAGGTAGACGTTGAACATCTTGTCGAAACCCGTGACCAGCAGGAACCCCACGGCGTAGAGCCACACGTCGGGGCTGACTGCCATGATCACCGCACCGACCGCAATCATTGAATACGACAAGCCGCCCAGCACCTTCAGCGGCAGCCCGGCCCGCGCCAAATAAAACAGAATCCCGATGGTCACCAGGGCGCCGGCTGCCTGCAGCAGGGCATAGGTGTCCTTATCCTGCGCAAATTGGCCGGTCACCATCGCCGCAGACGTGGCCAGCGTGACGCCGATGATCAGGTTGACGCCCACGGCCAGCGTGATGATCCGCTTCAGTTCCGGCAGGCTGCGGATATGCCCGAAGGCAATCTTCAGTGGCCGCAGCCAGATATCCCGGTGCTGCTCGAAGGTTTCCAGGCGTGTGGTGCTGGAGCGTTGCCACGCCCACATCGCCAGGTCAGCCAACAAGAACAGCCCGGCCACCCCGAGTACGACCCAGTGCCAGGCCCACACTTCCAGCATGAGCGCCGCTACCAATGGCCCGAGCACCAGCCCGCTCTGGTCGGCAATCTGCGAATAGGACAGTGTCTTGGCATAACTGTAGTGGGGGAAGACATGGGGCATCAGCACTTCTCGCGCCATGATGCCCTGGGTGGTCAGCACGCCGCAGAGCGCCGAGAGCAGGACGATCCAGAGGATGCCGTCTAATACCCCGTACAAAACCACGGCAGTCACGCAAGCCAGCGCCCGGTAAACCTGGCTGATATGCAGGATGCGCACCGGCGCAAACTTGTCGCACAATGCGCCACACACCGGGAACGCGAGATAACGCGGCAGCGACTCGATAAAGAACGCCAGCCCGGCCCAGGCCACGCTCTGGGTGGTCTGGAACACGATCAAGGGCACGATAAACAGCAGAATCTGGTCCGCCAGCCGCGACAAGAACAACGAAACAAAGAACGCCAGGTAATCCTTGCGCATACAACTCCCTGTGGATGGCGTTAAAGATTGCAGGTTATTTGTTAAAAACTCTTAAAAGCATGAAGCTTCGTCGGCCAATGCTGGCCAGCCGCTTTAGTTGCCCAGCTTGCCACCTATAATGCCCGCTCTTCAATCCGTGTCTGCATACTGAGAACTTATGGAAAACCTGGGGCTGGGCAAGGTCTTGCTCGTTGAGGACGACGAAAAACTGGCAGGGCTGATCGCGCACTTTCTCGCGCAGCATGGCTTTGAGGTGCGCGTGGAGCACCGGGGCGACGAGGCCCTGGCCGCGTTCCTGGAATTCAAGCCGAAGATCGTCGTACTCGACCTGATGCTGCCCGGCCAGAGCGGCCTGCATGTCTGCCGGGGGATTCGCGCGGTTTCTGACACGCCGATCGTGATCCTCACGGCCAAAGAGGACGACTTGGACCATATCCTTGGCCTGGAGTCCGGTGCCGACGACTACGTGATCAAGCCGATCAAGCCCCCGGTGCTGCTGGCGCGCCTGCGCGCCCTGCAACGACGCCAGACGCCAGAACCGACCGTGCGTGGTTCGCTGGCCTTCGGACGGCTGGCCATCGATCGCAGTTGCCGGGTGGTCAGCCTGGGCGATGACAAAATCGACCTCACCACCATGGAATTTGAGCTGCTGTGGCTGCTGGCCAGCAACTCGGGGACGATCCTGTCCCGCGATGACATCCTCAACCGCATGCGCGGTATTGCGTTCGACGGCCTTAACCGCAGTGTCGATGTGTACATCAGCAAGCTGCGCGGCAAACTCAACGACAACCCCCGCGAACCGGTGTGCATCAAGACCATCTGGGGCAAGGGCTACCTGTTCAATCCGTTCGCGTGGGAGGCTTAGATGCTGCGTTTGTTTCTACGCCTGTATGTAATCCTGGCGCTCGGGCTGGCTGGCGCGATCTGGCTCGTCAACTACACCTTCGACGAGTTGCTCCCCGAGGCCAACGAAGTCTACAACCGCGAAGCCTTGCGCGGGCCGGCTTACGGTCTGGTGGAGCAATTGCGGACATTGCAGGGGGAGGCGCGCCAGGCGCGCCTGGACGAGTTGCAGACGCACTACGGCTTGCGTCTGAGGTTGGTGCAGCGGGATGCGCTCGCCCTGGATGAGCGTGAACAGAAATTGCTGGCAAACAACCAGTTGGTGGTGCGTGGGGACTTCATGGAGTTCCTCACCGGCATCGACGGGGGCCCGCAATTGCTGGAGATAAGGCTGCCGGAAGAGCCCAAATGGTTGTACCTGTGGGCGTATGGCTTTCTGGGCGTAAGCCTGGCGATCGTGCTGTATTTCTGGGTGCGCCCGCACTGGCGCGACCTGGAGCATATCCGCCTGGCGGCCCAACGTTTCGGGGATAACGATCTCAGTTCACGCATTCTGCTGCCACGCCGTTCCACCGTGCGTTCGCTGGCCGGGCACTTCAACCAGATGGCCGAGCGTATCGAAAGCCTGATCGCCAACCAGCGCGAACTCACCAACGCCGTGTCCCATGAACTGCGTACGCCGATTGCGCGGCTGTCGTTCGAACTCGACCAGCTCAAGCAACAGGCCGATCCACGCCAGCGCGGCGAATTGATCGCGGACATGTACGCGGACCTGGGCGAGCTGGAAGAAATGGTGTCTGAGTTGCTCACTTACGCCAGCCTGGAGCGCGGTGCCACCCAAGTCACCCGGGAAAGCATCGAGGCCCACAGCTGGCTCGACAGCGTGATCGGCAGCGTGGCGCTGGAGGCTGAAGCGGCGGGTATCCAACTGTCGTTGCGCACGTGCGAGGTGGACTTTATCCAGATCGAGCCGCGCTTCATGGCGCGCGCGGTAATCAACCTGTTGCGCAACGCCATCCGTTACGCCGAACGCCGTGTGGAAGTGTCGCTGGTCAAGTTCGGCAGCGGCTACGAAGTGCGGGTGTGTGACGACGGCCCAGGGGTACCGGAGGAAGGCCGCTCGAAGATCTTCCAGCCCTTCATGCGCCTGGACGCCAGCCGCGACCGCCGCACCGGCGGCTTTGGTCTAGGCCTGGCGTTGGTGCAGCGGGTGTCGCAATGGCACGGTGGCCAGGTGCAAGTGCTGGATTCGGAATGGGGCGGCGCCTCATTCCGAATGACCTGGGCGTATGCCGAGTAAGGCCGGTTAGAAGGTGTATTCCAATACACCCATCACCGACGTCTGCAGCCGCCGCTCCACAATCGGGCTCTTGCCCGCTTCATCCGCCAGGTACTGCACATCCAGTAACGTCGAGAACTGGGTGTGCTCGCTGATCGGCAGGCTCCACACCAGGTTCATGCCATTGCTGATATTGCCCCCACTGGCCTTGTAGGCTTTGAAGCGACTGCGCGCGGCTTGGCCGGTGGTCACGCCGTACCAGGTCTGCAGGTACTCGCGGTCGCCAAAGTGGCTGCTGAGACTGGCGTCGACGGAGCCGAAACGGCCTTCATACAGGTTGGTGCCCAGGCTCAATTCCAGATGGGTGAACGCTTTGCCGCTGTCCTTGTGGTCATCTTCCTTGAGGGCATGCTCCAGCGTGGCGCCCATGATCACGCCACCCAGGTTATAGCTGGCACTCACACCCAGCTGGGGGCGTGACTTGATTTCGCCCATGCCTTTCAGGCGTTTAGAGCCCAGGTGCATGGATTCGTTTTTGTCCTTTCGTGATCCACTGGCGCCGACATACGCACTGAAGCTCAAGGCATTGCCTTCGTAGCCCCAGCCCAGACCCTTGTCGGTGTCGAGGAAAATCCCCCAGGGGCTGACGATGGCGCCGCCGAATACCGGGGCGGTCATGCGTTCGTCGCTGCCGCTGTAGCGGGGCAGGTTGGCCACGCCGGCCTTGAGGCTGTAGGTCCAGTCCTCGGCCAGTGCGCTGTTGGCGCCCGCGAGTAAACACAATGAGGTAATGGACAGGCAGAAGTTTTTGGGGCTCATCAGGGTTTTCATGTCGGTTAGAAACTCAAGGGTGGAGGGGTACGTTTGAAGGAGTAGCCCGAAGCGCTCAGGCCATTGATTTGCCGGCTGACGGTGTCACCCAGGCCATAGCCGTTACCGGCCAGTACGGCATGGGCGTTGTCCACGGGCAGCAGGATGTAGTCGGTCAGCGGTTCGTCGTGCAGTTGGCCGCGAATCACCAGGAAGCCTTCTTCGAGGCGCACGCTGATGCCGCTCAATGGCGCATCGGGTTCATGGGTGTTGAGTACTTGGTAGGTGCCGACGGTGTCGGCCCAGGCCAAGGGCAGCGGCGGCGGGTCGATGCGTTCGCCAATGGCGATGCGCTGGCCGTGGCTGCGCGCGGTGAGCATCTGCCGGCCTTGCACGGTAATGACGTCGAGTTGTACCTGGCCCAGCTCACCGAGGTCCTTGAGCCAGAATCCGAAGAGTTTCTTCTGGGCGCGCAGCCAGCCTTGATCGTCACGCAGCAGTTCGAAGTTGAAGCCAGCCAGTTCGCCACGCAGCCGATGGTCATTATCCTTGATCCGGAACACCCCCCAGGCGGTGGCATAGAACCCGGCCAGACGCTGGCGGTCGATGGCGGCCGGCACCTGGCGCAGTTTGAGTCCGTGGCGGGGTGCCTGGCAGTCTTCGCTGCAGACCTGCTCGCCGGTTTGCGCCTGAAGCATCAGGCGCAGGGTGTCGGTGGCCAGTGTGGCAACCAGGTCTTCAGCATTGCTGTCGTTGGCCATGATGATCACGGCCAATTGATGGTCCGGCAGCAGGCTCAGCTGTGCGGCGAAATCATCGCCACCGCCGCTGTGCTGGTAGGTGCGCACACCAGGGCCGACCGGCTCGTCACCGCAGGGCGCCAGAAACCACGCCAGGCCGATCTGGCAATCGAAGTCCAGGGCATTGCCAGTGTTTTGCTGGGTGAACATTTCATCGATGGAGCGGCTGGTCATTACCCGGTTGCCCTTGTAGAGGCCTTCGGCAAACAGCATCTGCACGTAATGGCTGAGGTCCCTGGGGCTGGCCCACAAACCGCCGGCAGCGATGTCACGCAGTTGCGCATCGGTGCTGGCGACGCCTTCCTGATAGCCCTGGGCGCGATAGCCGATTTGCGCAGCCGTCCCGACAAAGCTCGCGCGGTCCATCTCCAGCGGTTTGAGCAGACTGTGTTGCAACTGGGCTTCAAATTCCCTGCCGCTGCTACGCTCGATGGCCGCGCCCACCAGCGCATAACCCAGGTTGGAATAGGCCACTTGCGTACCGGGAGGTGTGCTCAACCAGACGCCGGACAGGCGCATCGGCATCTGCCCCATGGCGTAGGTGTTGCGCAGGTCACGCAGGTGCTCACTGGGCAAGCCGGACTGATGGCTGAGCAGGCGACGCAAGGTGATGTCGCGGTCGGCGGCCTGCTGGTCGGCATGGAAGCGCGAGCGCACATAGAACTCGCGCAGGGTCTGCTGGATCGGTGCGTCCAGCGCCAGTCGCTGTTGTTCAACCAGCTGCAGGGCCGCGCTGGCGGTGAGCAGCTTGGAGATCGCACCCGCCCGGAAGGCGGTGTTCGGCGTCACCGGCAGGCCCTTGGCTTTGTCGGCCATGCCGAACCCGCGGGCCCAGATCAACTCCTGGCCGTTGACCAGTGCAATCGACAGGCCCGGGATGTTGTCCTGGGCCATGTCTCGCGGGATCCGGGTTTGCAGGTAACGGATGATCGCGCTGTAGTCGCCCTTCGGAATCGGCGGCGGGGCAGGTGACTGCCCTTGGCAGCCGATACTGCCCAACAGGCAACCGAGTAATGGAAGACCGCGCAATGTGCGAAGCATGACGAGCACCCGACAGGTGGTTTGGATGCTCGAATGCTAGGGCTGCGACGCCTGAGGGTCTTTGACAGCTTTGTCGATAAACTGTCAAAGACTGTTAACGGGCCACTCCGTGGCGCTCATGCCACTGGGCGATCGACTCTTCGGGGTACTCATCGAACTGCAGGTCGCCCTTACGCAGCGTGACCTCTACCCAAGGTGCCTTGGACCCCAGCATCAAGTGCGTGTGCTCCGGTGGTACCGGCAGTGGCGTGTCGATGGCCGAGGCGAACGGATGGATCAACTCCGGCCATTCCGGGCTGAACACCCACAGCGCGCTGCCGCATTGCGAGCAGAAATGCCGCTCGGCCGTACTCGCATGGGCGCGGCTGGCGCCTTCAGGCTTGAGCTTAGCGTGGTAGATCGAAATGAGTTTTCGCCCGCGCACCTTCAGGCTGGCGGTGTCACCGGCCAGGTTGATCGCGTAACCGCCACCGCCCTGGGTCTTGCGGCAGATCGAGCAGTAGCAACGCTGGTAAGGGTAGGGGTGGGCACTGGCGAGGCTGAACGTGACGGCGCCGCAATGGCAGGATCCTTCAAGCTGCATGGGCTGACTCCTGATGAGAGTGTGTAACAACACTTTTCTAATACCTTAGCCTCAGGCAAGATCCTCCGCTTTGGTTTCAGGGAAGACGCCCATGATTGCTCAGTTGCAAAGCGCTGCCGCGCAAATCCGCCACGCCGTGCGTGCCGCCACTGAAGGGTTGGTCGGGCGTGAGCAACTGGCCGAATTGATTGTGCTGGCCGCCGTGGCCCAGGAGCACATCCTGGTGATCGGGCCGCCCGGCACCGCCAAGAGTGCGGTGGTGCGCCGCGTCGCGCAGTCTATGGGCGGGCGTTACTTCGAGTACCTGCTTGGGCGCTTCACCGAGCCGTCCGAATTGTTTGGCGCGGTCGACCTGAAAAAACTTCGCGAAGGCACGGTGGAAACCGATGTCAGCGGCATGTTGCCGGAAGCCGATATCGTGTTTCTTGACGAGGTCTTCCTGGGCTCCACTGCGATCCTCAACACGTTATTGGGTGTACTCAACGAGCGCCGTTTCCGCCGGGGTCATACCCAGGTGCAATGCCCGCTGCGCGTGTGCGTCGGGGCCGCCAACGGCCTCCCGGATGATGAAGCGCTGGCGGCCTTTGGTGACCGCTTCTTGCTGCACCTGTTTGTCGAGTCGGTGCCGGACAACCAATTGGAAGCCATGTTGGCCGGTGGCTGGCAGTCTGAGCAGCGCCCGGTGCAACAGTTGCTGGGCCTCTCGCAACTGGACACGCTTGGTCATGCGTTGAAAAACGTCGACCTGACCGCTGTGCGTCCCGCCCTGGCCCAGGCCATTCGCCGTTTGCGCGAGGCCGGTATCCAACTGTCCGACCGACGCATCGTCAAATCCCAACGCCTGATCGCCGCTGCCGCATTGCTCGGCGGTCGCCTGGAAGCCAGCGACGCCGACTTGTGGCCGTTGCTCTATGCACTGCCGACCCAGGCCACCCAGCAACAGGGGCGTGAGGTGTTGCGTGACCTGTTTTCCGCGTCCAGCAACAGCCATCTGTTCAGCGCGGTGGAAGAGGCCACGTTGCAGCCGATGTCACGTTTGCATCGCCTGCTGGAAACCGCCGAAGACTACCTCGCCCGTAGCGAGCCGCCGACCAGTACTGTGCTTGAAGGCCTGTTGCGCGAGATCGATGCCAACTTCAACAGCCAGACCATGCCCGAGCCGTTGCAGCAGGCGCGGGGGCAACTCACGCGTTTGCTGACACCCGCCGAATGAGTGCGTTGAGCCACCCTTGGCACTGGCGCTCACGCCAGGCACCCGCCGAGGCTCAAGCCGCCGTGGCCTGGGGCGATGCGGCACGCCAGATGCTTAGGCGCCTGGCGTTGCTTGAGGCTGAACACGCCACGCGTCTGCACGCCACGGCCAACGCTGAGGTGCTGGTGGTGACCGGCGCGACGCATGATTTGCCGTGGGTCGACGGCGTGGCTTACGCCGCCCCCAGCGCCAGCGCGCCACACCTCTGGTTGCCGACCAGTTGGGAGCCGGATGTGCCCCAGGACCTGCTGGGCCAGGCCTTTTCAGCACGCTTCAAGCGTTCGCCTTTGCTGGTGTGGCGTGAACCTGCGGCGGTGATCCCGCTGGACCGCTTGCTGGTCGTGTCGCCCGACCATCTGCAACGTATCGCTGATTATTGGGGAGTCACCCATGCAACTGCCTGAGGCGCTGCAACCCTGGCGGGAATGGCTGGAATGGTTTGCCCCGGAACATTTGCCAGTGTTCGCCGACCTGCTGGGCCGTCTCAACCCGCTGCTCGGTCCGCTACGTGGCCTGCACCAGGGCGGCGTGCCGGAGCCCGACGGCCTGGGCGACCTGCACCGGCGCGGCCCCTATGAGCGGTTGCTGTCCAGCGAATGGCTGCTGGCCGATGAGGTGCCGGATGAGTTCCTGCGCCGGGCAGTGGGCGGCGAGCATATGTTCCTCGCGCCGCAGTATCGCGCCCGTGAGGCGAGCCGCCTGATCGTAGTGTTGTTCGACGCCGGCCCCCTGCAACTGGGCGCCGCACGCCTGGTACACCTGGCGCTGCTGATGTTGCTGGCGCGCCGTGCGCAGGAGGCGGGGGCGCAATTGCGCTGGGGCATTCTGCAGGGCACGCCGGTGTTGCAGGAACTGGACTCGGCGGCGCAACTTACGCGCTTGCTCGAAGCCCGTACCTACGAGGTCGTCAGCGACAACCATTGGCTGGCTTGGCGTGATGCCCTGGCCGAACAGACGGTTGGAGAGTGTTGGGTGGTCGGCCAGCGCTTGCCGCCGACCGATTCCACCACTTGCACCCACCGCGTGCAGATTACGCGTAACCTGGACGGCCGCAGCCTGTCTTTCGCCTTGCAGTCGCGGCGCGTGTCGCTGCCGATGCCCGACGAGCAACAGGCGGTGCGCCTGCTCAAGGGGCAGTTCGATAATGCCGTGCATACTCCGGCGTCAAGCGCTGCCGGGCGGGTGGCGCGAGTTGCATTGACATTGCCGCCCGTCATCTCCGGCTCCGGCAACTATGTCGCCCTGCGCCTGCTCGACGAACACGGCATGGCGGTGATCAAGCTGCCCAACAAGAACCAGAAAAAAACCCTCGAAGTGCGACGTCGCCTGTGGGGCAAACACCAGCATGTGTTTGCAGCCGCCTTCAACTATCGCAGCCTTGGGGCGGTGCTCGGTGATGGCAACCTCCTGACCTTCTGGAATATCCCCGGCCTGATTTCTGCCAACAAGCCCACGCGCGAAGAGCTGCACCTGCCACCGGGCACCGCGACCTTTCTGCCCGCAGTGTGGCTGCGTGGTCAACAGTCGGAACGCCTGTATTTACTCGATACAAACGGTCAGCTCGCCCACTGGCAGCGCCCCGGTCATGAACCGAGAGCCGCGAATTTTTCGGTGACGAACAATGTCATGGGGCTGGCGCAGCTGAATGCGTTGTTGTTGGTCTACGCCCGCAGCGAGGCCGGGCAACTGGTGGCGTACCCCGCAACGGCCTCCGGCGTCCGCAGTTCCGGCTACGCAGTCGGTGCGGCTGCCGGAGTCAGCCAGATACTGTTCGCCAGTACCGCCCATTGGAAGTACGCCTTTGGCGGTTGCGCATTACTCACTCACCATGACGGTCGCCAGAGTTGGCGCCTGGTGACCCACGACAGCTTCCCCGCAAAAAGGGCGCAGATCGACTTGGCGCCTGGCTGGAGTGCTATCGGCCTGCATCACCAGGTGGCTGCGCAGGAGTGCTATTCACTGGTCCTGCTGGGCCCCAACCAGCACACCATTGGCCTGTACTCAGAAGGCCAACAACAGACACTGTTCACCACCTCGGCACCGATTGCCCGTGCGAGTTTCTGTCCCATGAGCGGGCTGGTGGCGGTGCTGACCACGGCGCGGGAGTTACTGGTGTTCAACGTCACCGAGCGCGCCATGCGCTTGCAAGTCATGTGCGACCTGAAACAAGAGCCTGCCCATGCATGAGCAAGAACCCCTGCTGATCCGCCGCCCACTGCTGACTGGGCACCAGTCCATCGACGCTGTGTGGCTGCCTGCCGAGCGCTTCACTTTGCAGGACCGGGCCCGCCTGATCCTGCAACACTGGCGCACGGGCGCCGTCGCCTACCGGTTTGCCGACGGTGATGTAGTGCAGTTCAGTACACCCGTCGCATTGGATTGCCAAACCCTTGCCGGCTGGCCGCTGATCCGCCAGGGGCGTGGGTTGTGTTCGGCACAGCTGACCGCTGAAGAGCTGCGTGCGTTACCCGCCGCCGACCTGTGGCTGGTGCGCGGCAGCCAGGTGCATGCGTTGCAGTTGCGTGACGCCGAGGTTCTCGAGCCGGGGTTGTGGCTGGAGATCAGCGCGTACACTTTGCTGGATACCTTCGACTGCCATGCGCCGATCGTGCAGGTGCTGCCCGCGCCGGACATCACCGATGTGCGTGAGATCCTCGGCGGCTTGGCGCCGGTCAGCCCCGAGCAGGAAGGCGTGATCCGCGCGTTGCTGGAGCGTCAACAGCCCGCGCCGAAAGCCGCGTCTCCCAAGGCCACTCGGCAATGGGCCAGCGAGGAGCCCGCGCAGTACCCGGCGATGAAACTGGGCGCCACCCTGGCGTTGGTGGCCGGGTTGATCTGGATGGCCACCCAAGGCCAATCCAAACCCTTGACGCCGGTTCCGGCCGCGACCACGGAAGACATCAGCGGCGTGATCCTGGGCATGTTGCTGAGCGCTATTGTGTTCACCGCCGTGTTGGTGGGCATCAACAAATTCCTGCGCCGAGGTGTACAGGCCGTCAGCGCCGTGCCTTCAGCGCCGGCTGATCCTGGCATCGCAGAACGGGCCAAACCGGCCCGGCATAAACCGTCCGCCTGGCGCCGTTGGCTGACCCGCCTGACCGAGCATTCAAAACTGTCCAGGCTGTACGGCAAACGCCAAGCCGCCTACATGCAGCGCATGCTGGAGATGTTCGAGGACGGTGATTTTGCCGAAGCCTTGCGCCATGCCATCCCTTTGGGCGGCCAGGAATCGAATGCTGAACAGAATTTCGGCACGCCGCAGCGGCGCCAGGACCTGACCCTCAGCCAGCAGAGCGGGTCCGGCCGTGCGTACCATTTCGAACAAAGCCTGACCGAGCATCTGCGCGAGGTCTATCGCCGCTCCTACGAACGCCTGGCGCGCGAGAACCGTATTGAAGAAGCGGTCTTCGTCCTCGCGGAACTGCTCAAGGAGCGCCAGGAAGCCCTCGACTACCTGGAAAAGCACGCGCGCTACCAACAGGCTGCCGACTTGGCCCTGGCCTGGGATATGCCGTCGGCGGTGATCGTGCGTCTGCTGTGCCTGGCCGAGAACTGGCAGCGTGCCTTGCTGGTGGCGCGGCGTGACGATGCATTTGCCGATGCCGTGGTGTTGCTCCAGGCCAAGCAGCCGCAAATTGCCGAGCGCTTGCGCCTGGAATGGGCTGAATCGCTGATCGCCAAAGGCCTGTGGCTGCAAGCCGTCGAGGTGGTGTGGAGCCTGCCGGATGAGCGCCCGCGCGCGGCTCAATGGCTGCTCGATGCGGAAGCGGCTGGTGGACGGTTGGCGATGGGAGCCTTGGTCAAACGCGCGATTCTGCTGCCGCAGACCCTGGAGGCTTACGGGTCCTGGATCGAACAGTTGCGCGACGATCCCGACCGTTACGCTGAGCGCGATGCCCTGGCGCAGGCGCTGCTGGCGCACAAGTCCGACGCCGCTGCACTGCGTTGGCTGGCCGGCGCGACGGTGCACGCGGTGCTCGCTGACCAGCTCAGTGGTCGCGGCGGGCTGAACTTCAATCAGCTGCAATCGCTGGTCAAGATGAGCCGCGATAAATGCTTGCAGGCGGACTTGCCTGGCCAGGCCCTCAAGCGTCCTGCCCGGCGCTCGTTGGTCCGTGTGGACGATGCGCTGGAGTGGACCGCCCCGACCCAGGGCAGCCGACCGGTCTACGACGCAGTGTCGTTGGATGACGAGCGTTATCTGGTGGCACTGGGTGAGGCCGGCGCGGTGGTGACGGATGCGAGCGGCCAGACCCTTTATCACTTCGCCGTGCCGGCCCAGCGGATTGTCCTGGCCCACAGTCGGCAGATGGCGCTGGTGCTGACCCGGCGTGACAGGGTCTGGCGCATCAGCAAGCTCGACCTGGTCAACCGTACCGCCACCGACCTGGGCGTGCAGGTGCTGGACGTGTTCGCCGAGCAGTTTGACGGCAGCACCTGGACCCTCGGCCAGGGCCGGCAACTGCGCGTGGTGGACGTGGATCACAACTTTGAAACCCTGTGGCACGTCAGCGACTTGCCGGGCACGCTGCGCGCGCTCAAAGGTGATGAGCGCAATGAGTTCCTCTGGCTCTACAACCCGCGTGATGGCGTCGAACGCTGGCACTACCGCTTGCCTGAGCGTCGGCTGGCCGGACGTGAGCCGGCGTCAACGCAGTCGGAGGAGAACCACGCGCTGTACTGTGCGCTTGATCAAACCATCGAGTACGCGATCAGGTGCCGCGATGACGAAGAGCCGACGCTGATCCTGGATGTCGCGGGCAACCGCAAGGGTTATCGCCTGCCGGGCTGTGACGAAGGCTTCTTCGACGGCGACCCGGTGCGCATCGTCCTCGACGCTGACTGGCTGGTGTTCGGCTATATCGCCGGCGAACGCGACACGCGCTGGCACTTTATCCATCGCGCCAGTGACCACCTGTGTGCGGTGCTGCATTGGCCCCGCTACGAAGTGAACATCCGTCGCAGCGGGGAGGGCTGGCTGTTATTCGATGACCAGGGGCGTTTGAGCCATATCACCGTGGACGGTGCACGTCTGCGTAACCTCAGCCTGCACTGACCGAGTCCGGCATCAACGTGGCAATCAACGCACGGATGGTGCCGGGCAACGCCTCCAGCTCCCGCACCAGGATACTGCGCTCGCGAATCGCCCAGGGCTCATCCAGCTTCACCGCGACCAATTGCATGGTGCGGCTGTGTCGCACGGCGGCCGACTCCGGAATGATGCCGATCCCCACACCGGCCTCGACCATCCGGCAGATCGCCTCGAAGCTCGACACCTGGATACGCAGTGACAAATGTTTGCCCAGCCGCTCGACGTGCTCGCGCAGGAAACTCAGCAAGGTGCTGCCTTCGTGCAGGCCGATGTGCTGGTAGGCGAGGGTCTGTTCCAGTGTGACTGAGGGTTGGTCCGCCAGTGGATGGCCGACCGGCACCATCAGCACCAACTCATCGGTGCTGAAATGCAGCACCTGTAAACCTGCCGCTTCCACGGGGCCGGCGATGATGCCCATGTCGCTGGTGCCATCCAGCACGCCGCGCACGATATCGCGGGACAGGCGTTCCTGCAGGTCAACGGTCACGCCGGGGCGCTGTGACAGAAAACCTGCCAGCACTTCGGGCAGGAATTCGGTGACGGCCGTGGTGTTGGCAAAGATGCGGATATGCCCGGCCGAATCCACGCCGTATTGGGTGAATTCGCTCTTGAGGTAATCCACCTGGCGCATGATCAGCCGCGCGTGATGCAGCAAGCGCTCACCGGCGGGAGTGATCTCCACGCCACGGCTGTCGCGGTACAGCAGGCGGGTGTCGAGCTGGCCTTCGAGGGCTTTGATCCGCGCGCTGGCGGCAGCCGGCGAGAGGAACGCACGCTTGGCGCCCTGGGTCAGGCTGGGGGATTCGGCGATATGGATAAACAGGCGCAGGTCGGCCAGATCGAAGTGCATGCAAGGCTCCCGGTACAGGATGGCGGCGTTCAGCATAACCGAACGCCGGTTTATTGAAATGCAAATTCTCAGAACGGCCACAGGCTTGCATGATCCGGGGCAGACACTCACTGCCCGAGGACCTGCACCCGATGAGCGCCACCGATTGGATCGGCCGAAGCGAAACCGCCCACGACCACCTCAGCCATAACCTGCTCAAGCGCATTGCCGCCACCTTCGGTGAAGAAGTGCCTGAGGACGGCGCGGACATCCCGCCGTTGTGGCAGTGGTGTTTCTTTCAGGACCCGCTGCCGGAAACCGCCCTGGGTAGCGACGGCCACCCGGCCCGTGGCGGTTTCCTGCCGCCGGCCGACAACCGCAATCGCATGTGGGCCGGTGGCCGAATCGAGTTTGTGCATGCGCTGCGTGCCGGCGAGGCGGCGACGCGCGTGTCGACTATCACTCAGGTCGAAGAAAAGACTGGGCGCACCGGTTCGCTGCTGTTTGTCACCGTGCGCCATGACTATTCCCAAGACGGCCGCTTGGCGATCCGCGAGGAACAGGACATCGTCTACCGCGAACCCACGCCGCCCAAATCCGGCAGTGGTGATTCGCTGGAGCAGGGCGAATGGTCTGAAGCCGTCGACCCCACGCCAACCCTGTTGTTTCGCTACAGCGCCGTGACCTTCAACGGGCATCGCATTCACTACGACTACCCCTATGTCACCGGCACCGAAGGCTATTCAGGCCTGGTGGTGCACGGGCCGCTGATCGCCACCCTGAGTCTGCGTGCGTTCTGCCGCGCCAACCCTGGCGCCACCTTGCGCCGGTTTGCCTATCGCGGCGTGCGCCCGTTGATTGCGCCGCAGCCGTTTGAAGTGGGCGGCCGCGTGACCGAAACCGGTGTGGCGCAGCTGTGGGCCGGAAACGCCCAGGGCCTGGCGCAGCAAGCCAGCGTGCATTTCGAATAATCCAAGAACAACAGGCGGAGAGCCGTTAATGAACCCGAATGACAATGAAGAACTCAATGCCATCCGCGAAGGCGTGCGCGCCTTGTGCGCTGAATTTGATGCTGCGTACTGGCGCAGGATCGACGAGGAAAAAGGCTTCCCCGAAGCCTTCGTCAAGGCGCTGACTGACGCCGGCTGGCTGTCGGCGATGATCCCCGAAGAGTACGGTGGCTCCGGCCTGGGCCTGGCGGAAGCCTCGGTGATCCTTGAAGAGGTGAACCGCTGCGGCGGCAACTCCGGCACCGTGCACGGCCAGATGTACAACATGTTCACCTTGCTGCGGCACGGCAGCGAAGCTCAGAAACGCTTCTACCTGCCCAAGCTCGCCAGCGGCGAATTGCGCCTGCAATCCATGGGCGTGACCGAGCCCACCACCGGCACCGACACCACTAAGATCAAGACCACCGCGATCAAGCGTGGCGACAAGTACGTGATCAACGGCCAGAAAGTGTGGATCTCGCGGGTCCAGCATTCCGACCTGATGATCCTGTTGGCGCGCACCACGCCATTGGCCGAGGTGAAGAAAAAATCCGAAGGCATGTCGATCTTCCTGGTCGACCTGCGCGAAGCCATCGGCAACGGCCTGACCGTGCAGCCCATCGCCAATATGGTCAACCACGAAACCAACGAGCTGTTCTTCGACAACCTGGAATTGCCGCTGGACAGCCTGATCGGTGAGGAGGGCAAGGGCTTCAAATACATCCTCGACGGCCTCAACGCCGAGCGCACGCTGATCGCCGCCGAATGCATCGGTGATGGCCGCTGGTTTATCGAAAAGGCCAGCGCCTATGCCCGTGATCGCGTGGTGTTTGGCCGGCCCATCGGGCAGAACCAGGGTGTGCAGTTCCCGATTGCCGAAGCGCATATCGAGATCGAAGCGGCGGACCTGATGCGTTGGCGCGCCTGTGAGGAATACGACAGCGGCGCCAATGCCGGGGCCAGCGCCAACATGGCCAAGTACCTGGCGGCCAAGGCGTCCTGGGAAGCGGCCAACGCCTGCCTGCAAACCCACGGTGGTTTCGGGTTTGCCTGCGAATACGACGTGGAGCGCAAATTCCGCGAGACGCGCCTGTACCAGGTGGCGCCGATCTCCACCAACCTGATCCTGTCCTACGTGGCCGAGCATTTGCTCGAACTGCCACGCAGTTTCTGAGGGCCTGACCATGAGCCATACCCAAGCCTTGTGTCGGTTCCTGGCCGAACTGGGTTACGCGCAACTGCCGGAAGACGTGCTGGCGCGCACCGAAGATTTGTACCTGGACTGGTTGGCCTCGGCGCTGGCAAGCCAGGGCGCGCACCCGATTCCGTTGTTCGAGCGTTATGCGCAGAAAATGGGCCCCAGCAGCGGCCCGGCGCAGGTGATCGTCAATGGCAGCAGTACTAGCGCGTATTTCGCCGCGCTGGTCAACGCGGCTTCATCCCATCTGGTAGAGCAGGACGACCTGCACAACAGCTCCGTCCTGCACCCGGCGACCGTGGTGTTTCCAGCCGCGCTGGCGGCCGCCCAGGACCTCGGCAAATCCGGCCGCGATTTGCTGCTGGCCTCGGTGGCCGGTTATGAAGCGGGCATCCGCATCGGCGAATTCATGGGCCGTTCCCACTACCGCATCTTCCACACCACGGCCACCGTCGGCACGTTGGCGGCGGCGGTAGCCGTAGGCAAGTTGCTGGATTTCAACGAAGAACAATTCATCAACCTGCTCGGCAGCGCGGGAACCCAGGCGGCCGGCTTGTGGGAGTTCCTGCGTGATGCCGCCGATTCCAAGCAACTGCACACGGCGAAAGCTGCAGCGGACGGTTTGCTCGCCGCTTACCTGACGGCGGACGGGCTGACCGGCGCGCGCAATATTCTGGAGGGCGATCAAGGTCTGGCGTCCGGTATGTCCCGTGATGCCGAGCCTGCCAAGTTGTCCGCCGATCTCGGCAGTCGCTGGGCGTTGCTGGAGACCTCATTCAAGTTCCACGCCTCATGCCGCCATACCCATCCGGCCGCCGATGCGCTGTTGGATTTGATGCAGCGCGAAGGCCTGCACGCCGAACAGATTGCCCACGTGGAAACCCGGGTGCACCAGGGCGCCATCGATGTACTGGGCCGCGTGAAAGTACCGAGCAGCGTGCATCAGGCCAAGTTCTCCATGGGCACCGTGCTGGGCCTGATCGCCGTGCATGGCAAGGCCGGTCTTACGGAGTTCCATGAGCTGGCGTTGACCGATCCAGCGGTCTCGGCGTTTCGCGACAAGGTCAGCATGACCCTTGACCCCGACGTCGACGGCGCTTACCCGCAGCGCTGGCTCGGTCGCGTCACCGTTACCACGCTGGATGGTCGCACGCTGCACGGCGCCATCGACGAGCCCAAGGGCGATCCGGGCAACACCCTGAGCCGTGCGGAGCTGGCGGACAAATTCCAGCGCCTCAGTCAATTCAGCAACGCCCGCACACCGGCCCAGGCCAATGCCCTGATCGACAAGGTCTGGGACCTGCGCAACGCCGCATCCATGGCCGACTGGCTTTGAGGAACTGTCATGACTAACCCAAGACCGCTGGACGGCATCACCGTTGTCAGCCTGGAACACGCGATTGCCGCGCCGTTCTGCACCCGTCAACTGGCCGACCTGGGCGCCCGCGTGATCAAGGTCGAACGCCCCGGTGCCGGTGATTTTGCCCGTGGCTACGACGAGCGCGTGCGCGGCCTGGCTTCACACTTCGTGTGGACCAACCGCTCCAAGGAAAGCCTGACCCTGGACCTCAAGCAGGATGAGGCGGGGGATATTCTCGATACCTTGTTGGCTGACGCCGACGTACTGGTACAGAACCTCGCACCCGGCGCCGCCGCGCGCATGGGCCTGTCGTTCGAGGCGCTGCATGAGCGCTTCCCGCGCCTGATCGTCTGCGACATTTCCGGTTACGGCGAAGGTGGACCTTATGAAAAGAAAAAGGCCTACGACCTGCTGATCCAGAGCGAAGGTGGCTTTCTGTCGGTGACCGGTGGCCCCGGTGAAGACCAGATGGCCAAGGCCGGTTGCTCCATCGCCGATATCTCGGCGGGCATGTACGCCTACAGCGGCATCCTCTCGGCGCTGCTGCTGCGCGGCAAGACGGGAAAGGGCAGTCGCATCGACGTGAGCATGCTGGAAAGCCTGGTGGAATGGATGGGCTACCCGATGTACTACGCGTTCGACGGCGCACCGCAGCCGCCGCGTGCTGGGGCCGCGCATTCGACGATCTATCCCTATGGGCCGTTTCCCACCGGCGACGGCGGCACGGTGATGCTCGGCCTGCAGAACGAACGCGAATGGGCGGCGTTCTGCGACAAGGTACTGCTCACCCCGGCATTGGCGGCGGACGAGCGTTTCTCCGCGAACTTCAAGCGCTCGGCCAACCGCGACGTGCTGCGCCAGATCATCGTCGACAGCTTCGCGCAGTTGGATGCCGAGGCGGTGATCCAGCGCCTGGAAGACGCGCAGATCGCCAGCGCCCGGGTCAACGACATGCAAGGCGTGTGGGACCACCCGCAGCTCAAGGCGCGGGACAGTTGGCGTGAAGTCGACAGCCCGGCGGGTCCGTTGCCGTCGTTGCTTCCACCGGCGCGCAATGCCGCATTCACCCCGCGCATGGACGCTGTTCCAGGCTTGGGGCAGCACAGCCAGGGCATTCTCGAAGGGCTCGGTTACGCCGCAGACGCCATCGACGGCCTGCGCACGCGCGGTGTTATCTAACCATAAGGAATTCAACAGATGCCCAAGCCATTGGTACGTTCGGCGTTGTTTGTACCCGGTAGCCGACCGGAGCGATTTTCAAAAGCCTTGGCCAGCGGTGCCGACGCGGTGATTGTGGATTTCGAGGATGCGGTGGAAGAGCCGCTCAAGCGCCAGGCGCGGGAAAACCTTGGCGCGTTTTTGACCGCCAACCCCGCCGCCCAGGTGTGGGTGCGGATCAACGCGCCGGAACATGCCGAGCATTTTGAGGATGTGGCGTTCTGCAAGGCTCACTCCAATGTGGCGGGCGTGCTGTTGCCGAAGGTCGAAAGCGCAGCCCAGGTCGCCGTGGTGGCGGCCGCCGGCAAAGTCATCTGGCCGATCATCGAGAGCGCGCGGGGCTTGCTGGCGGTGGCCGAGATCGCCCATGCAACGCAGGTAGAACGCCTGTCGTTCGGCGGGTTGGACCTGGCGCTGGACTTGAACCTGAGCAGCCATTCCCCGGCCGCCCAGTTCGCCCTGGACCAAGCGCGCCTGGCGTTGATCGTGCATTCCCGCGCAGCTGGCCTGGTTGCACCGCTGGATGGCGTGCACCCGGCCATCGATGACCCTGAAGGCCTGCGTCGCTCGATCCGGCATGCCTATGAGATGGGCTTTGCCGGGGCGTTGTGTATCCACCCCAAGCAGGTGGCCGTGATTCACCAGGCCCTGGCGCCAAGCGCCGAAGACCTGGCCTGGGCCCAGCGAGTAGTGGAGGCCGGCGCCCATGGGGCAGGGGCGTATCAGATCGATGGGCAGATGGTGGATGCACCGGTGTTGCTGCGCGCGCAACGGCTGTTGGCGGCTCAGGTCTAGCGTTCGTCCAGGCCGAACGCAGGTATCAAAAAATCGAAATTCACTACACGCGTGACATCAGGCACCTTGCCCTACAACACAACAATAAGAAGGTGATTTCCCATGCTCAAGCTTTCCCGGGCGCTGCTGTGCGCCGCCACCTTGTTTGCCGCGGGCCTGGCCCAGGCGGCAGACCCGATTGTCATCAAGTTCGCCCACGTGGTCGCCGAAAACACCCCCAAGGGCCAAGGCGCGCTGCTGTTCAAGAAACTCGCCGAAGAACGCCTGCCCGGTAAGGTCAAGGTCGAGGTGTACCCGAACTCGTCGCTGTTCGGCGACGGCAAGGAAATGGAAGCGCTGCTGCTGGGCGACGTGCAGATGCTCGCGCCGTCCCTGGCCAAGTTCGAGCAGTACACCAAGCAAGTGCAGATCTACGACCTGCCGTTCCTGTTCAACGACCTGGCCGCTGTCGACCGTTTCCAGGCCGCCCAGGGCAAGGAACTGCTGACGTCCATGCAGGACAAGAACATCCTCGGCTTGGCCTATTGGCACAACGGCCTCAAGCAACTCTCGTCGAACAAGGCGCTGCATGAGCCCAAGGACGCTCGTGGCCTGAAATTCCGTGTGCAGGCGTCAAGCGTGCTGGAAGAGCAGTTCAAGGCGATCCGCGCCAACCCGCGCAAGATGAGTTTTGCCGAGGTGTATCAAGGCCTGCAGACCGGCACCGTGAATGGCACCGAGAACACCTGGTCGAACTATGAAAGCCAGAAGGTCAACGAGGTGCAGAAATACTTCACCGAGTCCAACCATGGCCTGATCGACTACATGGTGATCACCAACGCCAAGTTCTGGAACGGCCTGCCACCGGATGTCCGCAGCACGCTGGAGCAGATCATGGTCGAGGTCACCGTCGAGGTGAACAAGCAGGCCGAAGCGCTGAACCAGTCAGCCAAGCAGAAGATCGTCGATTCCAAGACCAGCGAAATCATCGAACTGACTCCGGAGCAACGCCAGCTGTGGCGCGAAGCCATGCGCCCGGTGTGGCAGAAGTTCGAGGGTGAGATCGGGGCTGACCTGATCAAGGCGGCGGACGCGTCCAACCAGTAAGCGCGGGTGGTACCGAGCGCCAATGTGGGAGCGGACTTGCTCGCGAAAGCGGTGGGTCAGTCACCAGGGTTATCAACTGACAGACTGCATTCGCGAGCAAGTCCGCTCCCACATTTCGAGCCGGTTCCATCCTGAGCCTTGCATAACCCATCTCATTTTCGCGAGGTTTTGCCATGCAAACGCTAAGGCGCGTCTGGGAGCACCTGGAGGAAGGTTTTATCGCCTTCCTGCTGGCCGCCATGACCCTGGTGACATTCGTCTACGTCATGCTCAACAACATCTACACGCTGTTCTTTGCCCTGGCTGACAAGTGGGCGTTGAGCAGCAACTTCTTCAATGCCCTGGGCGATCACACCATGACCTGGGCCCAGGACATGACCTGGAGCGTGGCGCTGACCAAGGCCATGTTCGGCTGGCTGATCTTCTTCGGTATTTCCTACGGCGTGCGCACTGCCGGCCACCTTGGCGTGGACGCACTGGTGAAGTTGACCAGGCGCCCGGTGCAACGCGTGCTCGGCATGCTCGCCTGCCTGTGCTGCCTGGCCTACGCCGGGCTGTTCATGGTCGCCAGCTACAAGTGGGTGAGCGCCGTGATGGGCGCGCATATCGGCGCCGAAGACCTCGATCAATACGGCATCGATGTGGGCGATATCGTGATCATCGTGCCTATCGGGTTTGCCATGGTGTTCATCCGCTACCTGGAAATTTTCTACCGCATCTTTACCCACCGTCAGGTCGGGTTGGGGCTGGCCGACGAGGCTGGTGAGGCCAGCAAGTTGGCCGGCAGCCATGAGGAGCGTCACTGATGGCCGTGCTCTGTCTATTCCTGTTGTTGTTCGTGTTCATGTTCCTCGGCGTGCCGATTGCGATTTCCCTGGGACTGTCCGGCGCGGTGTCGATCCTGATGTTCAGCCAGGACTCGGTGAGCTCCCTGGCGATCAAGCTGTTCGAGACCTCCGACGCCTATACCTTCCTGGCGATTCCGTTCTTCCTGCTCTCCGGTGCGTTCATGACCACCGGCGGCGTGGCGCAACGCCTGATCGACTTTGCCAACGCCTGTGTCGGCCACATCCGTGGCGGCCTGGCGATTGCGGCGGTGCTGGCGTGCATGCTGTTTGCGGCGCTGTCGGGATCGTCCCCGGCAACGGTGGCGGCGGTGGGCTCGATTGCCGTGGCGGGCATGGTGCGTTCCGGTTATCCGAAGGAGTTCGGCGCCGGGATCATCTGTAACGCGGGCACCTTGGGCATCCTGATTCCGCCGTCGATCGTGATGGTGGTGTACTCGGCGGCCACCGAAACCTCGGTCGGCAAGCTGTTCATGGCCGGCGTGATTCCAGGGTTGCTGCTGGGCCTGATGCTGATGATCGCGATCTACATCGTCGCACGCATCAAGAAGCTACCGGCCCAGCCGCGAGCGACCTTTCGCGAATGGTTGACCTGTGCACGCCGCGCCTTCTGGGGGCTGTTGCTGCTGGTGATCATCCTCGGCGGCATCTACAGCGGTATGTTCACCCCGACCGAAGCGGCGGCGGTGGCGGCGGTGTACTCGGCGTTTGTCGCACTGTTCATCTACAAGGACATGAAGCTGCGCGACTGCCCCAAGGTGCTGCTGGAGTCCGGGCGCCTGGCGATCATGCTGATGTTCATCATCGCCAACGCCATGCTGTTTGCCCATGTGCTCACCACCGAACAGATTCCCCAGGAAATCACCGCGTGGGTGATCTCCGAAGGGCTGACGCCGATTGGTTTCCTGATCATGGTCAACGTCGTGCTGCTGGTGGCGGGCAGCTTCATGGAACCATCGGCCATCGTGCTGATCCTGGCGCCGATCTTCTTCCCGATTGCCATGAAGCTGGGCATTGACCCGATTCACCTGGGTATCGTGATGGTGGTGAACATGGAGATCGGCCTGGTGCATCCGCCGGTGGGGTTGAACCTGTTCGTGACCTCGGCGGTGACCGGGTTGAGCCTGGGGCAGACCATTCGTGCGGCGTTGCCGTGGCTGATGATCTTGTTGGTGTTCCTGGTCATGGTCACGTACATGCCGTTTATCTCCCTTGCTCTGCCGCACTGGCTTGGTATGTAGATCCCAATCACCCTGCAATACCTGTGGGAGCCGGGCTCGCCCGCGATAGCGGTGTGTCAGTTGCCAAATTCATCGGCTGACACTCCCTCATCGCGGGCAAGCCCGGCTCCCACATTTGATCCGCGCCTGTGCTTAGTGGTCCAGCGCACTCAAGATCGCATGGGCCACTTTCACCCGTTCCCCGTTCGGGTAGTTTTTGTTGGCCAGGATCACTACCCCCATTTCCTTGCTCGGCACATACGCCACGTACGCACCGAATCCATTGGTCGAGCCGGTTTTGTTCACCAGTGTGTTGGCGTGCGGCGCCTGCGCTGGGGTCAGCCAGTTGACCGGATGCGGCTCCATCGCCATTTTTGTCGAGTTGCCCTCCACCAGAGCGTCCAGCTTGATCGGATAAGGGTACATCTCCCAGCCCAGCCCCTGGGTCATGGCCTCGACAGTGTAGTAGCCGGTGTGTGTGGTGGTGATGGCTTGTTGCAGCACTGGGTCCAGTGTTGCCGGACGCATATTGACCTCTACGTAATGCAACAGGTCCGAAGCGCTGGTCTTGATGCCATAGGCCTCGCTGTCCATCGCGCCGGGACCGACTCGCACGGGTTTTCCGTCCTTGCCATAGCCCTGGGCGTACAGATTCATCTGGCTCTTGGGAACAGTGACGAAGGTGTGCTTGAGCCCCAGTTTCGGCAGCAGGGTTTTCTCCATCAGTTGACCAAACGGCTGCTTCAGGCTCTGCGCCGCCAGGTAGCCGAACAGGCCCAGGCTCGGGTTGGAATACAGGCGCTGGGTGCCGGGGGCGAAGTCGGGTTTCCACTGCTGGAAGTAGCTGATCATGTGCTGGGTGTTGTCCGCCTCGCGGGGGAATTGCAGCGGCAGGCCACCGGCGGTGTAGGTACCCAGGTTGAGTAGGCTGATGTGGTCGAACTTGCCGCCGCGCAACGCAGGCAGGTACTGGCTGGCCGGGTCGGTGAGGGTCAGTTTGCCGCTCGCCACGGCATAGCCGGCGAGGGTGGCGGTGAAGGTCTTGCTGACCGAGCCAATTTCAAACAGCGTGTTTTCACTGACGGGCTGTTTAGCGTCTTTACTGGCAACGCCGTAGTTAAAGTATTGCGCCTTGCCGTCCTTGATGACACCGACAACCAGACCTGGAATAGACTGTTGCTGCATCAGTGGCTTGACGCTGGCGTCCACCACGGCGCGTAGATCGTCGGCGGCGAGGCAGTGGCCGGTGGCGAGAAATAACGCCAGGGCGCCCACGTTACGCACTCTGGATAGGGAGAATTGAGGCATGATATCGCTTCCATGAGAGTGATCGATTGAATGAAGAGCCTGCGCGGGCGTGGCCAATGTAGGCAGTTCGCGGGCGTCGGGCAAACGATGATATCTCGCACCTGCCATTAGATTAATTGGGGTCAAGCATGCTGCGCTCCCATCTTCCCCTCAATGCCCTGCGTGCCTTTGAAGCCTCGGCCCGGCATTTGAGTTTTACCCGCGCCGCCATCGAGTTATGCGTGACCCAGGCGGCGGTCAGCCATCAAGTTAAAGGCCTGGAAACGCAGTTGAACGTGACCTTGTTCAAGCGCCTGCCCCGTGGCCTGATGCTCACCAGCGAAGGCGAAACCCTGTTGCCGGTGGTGCGCGACTCGTTTGACCGCATTGCCCAGACCTTGAGCCAATTCGAAGGCGGGCATTACCGCGAAGTGCTCACAGTGGGCGCGGTCGGCACCTTTGCCGTGGGCTGGTTGCTGCCACGGCTGCCCGAGTTCCAGGCGCGTTACCCGTTTATCGACCTGCGCCTGTCCACCCACAACAACCGCGTCGACGTGGCGGCTGAAGGCCTGGATTACGCGATCCGCTTCGGCGCGGGTGCCTGGCACGGTACCGACGCTTGTGAGCTACTGGCAGCGCCTCTCACCGTACTCTGCGTGCCGCCATTGGCCGAGCAACTGCACGCACCGCAAGACTTGCTCAAACACACCTTGCTGCGCTCCTATCGCACCGATGAATGGAACCTGTGGTTCCAGGCCGCCGGTTTGCCCGCCGATACCCTGGTACCGCGCAGCATCGTGTTCGATTCTTCGTTGGCGATGATGGAAGCCGCCTTGCAAGGCATCGGCGTGGCACTGGCGCCGGCAATGATGTTTTCGCGGCAACTGGAGAGCGACGTGATCCGCCAGCCGTTCGACGTCGGTATCAGCACTGGCAGCTATTGGTTGACGCGTTTGCAGTCGCGGGCTGAAACGCCAGCGATGCTGGCGTTTAAACGGTGGATGTGTGAAAGCGTAAACGCCTAAACCAGATACTTGTTGAACCAACCGAGCGTTCTTTCCCACGCCAGGTTCGCTGCCGCCTCGTCATAGCGTGGCGTCGAGTCATTATGGAAGCCGTGGTTGGCGCCCTTGTAGATATACGCCTCATAGGTAGTGCCGGCTGCCTTCAGCGCCTGCTCATACGCCGGCCAACCCTCGTTGATCCGCGTATCCAGCTCACCGAAATGCAGCATGATCGGCGCCTTGATCCGTGGCACGTCCTTGGCTTCCGGCTGGCGCCCATAAAACGACACCGCCGCTCCCAGTTCCGGGTAGGCCACCGCTGCCGCGTTGGTCACGCCGCCGCCATAACAGAAGCCGGTAATCCCGACCTTGCCGGTGGTGCTGTCGTGGTGCATCAGCCATTCGATGGCGGCGAAGAAGTCGTTCATCAGCTTGGTCGGGTCGACGGTCTGTTGTAGGGCCACGCCTTTTTCATCGTTGCCGGGGTAACCGCCCACCGAGGTCAGGCCATCCGGGGCCAGGGCGATGAAGCCGGCCTTGGCCAGGCGCCGGGCGACGTCTTCGATGTAGGGGTTGAGGCCGCGGTTTTCGTGGACCACCACCACCGCTGGCAGCTTGCCCGTGGCTTTGGCTGGGCGCACCAGATAGCCGCGCACCGTGCCGTTGCCTTTGGGCGAAGGGTAGGTGATGTAGTCGGCGACGATGTCCGGGTCGGTGAATTTCACTTGTTCGGCCAGCGCGTAGTTGGGGCTCAGCGCAGCCAGCAGGGCCGACGCGGTGAGGCCGCCAAAGGTGAACAGCGCAGCGCGGTCGAGAAATTCGCGGCGGTTGATCTTGCCGTGGGCATAGCCGTCGTAGAGTTCCAGCAGTTCGGGGGCAAAGTCTTTCGCGGTCAGACGAGTCATCGGTGCATCCTCGATTAGCGGTGGCGGTCAATGTAGCCCAGGATCAGCCCTCGCGACCATGGGCGGCGGCGGCCAATTGGCCGGTGTCGACACGCACGAAGATCGAATCGCCGATGGCGGTCAGTACGTCACCGGCGTACACCTCGCAGATCACGCGGGTCTTGCGTCCCACGTCACCGTCGACCCGTGCGCGCAGGGTGAGGGTGATGCCCATGGGCGTCGGCTTGATGAATTTGATGCCCAGGTTGCCGGTGACACAGTCGATGCGCGGCGGGCTGCCGGGTTCGCGGGCTTCGGCGCGGTAGTGGTAGGCCATGGCGGTCCAGTTGGAGTGACAGTCCACCAGCATGGCGATCAGGCCGCCGTAGACCAGGTCGGGCCAGCCGCTGTAATGGGCCTCGGGCAGGTGTTCGGCGACCAGGTGGATACCGTCCGCGTCCCAGCGGCTCTTGATGTGCAGGCCGTGGGGGTTGCTGCCGCCGCAGCCGTAGCAGATGCCTTCCGGCGCGGTGAGGTCCTGGAGTGAGGGGGCGTGCATGCAGCGTCCTTATTATGGAGGGGCGACTACTCTGTTTAGCAGGACAAACGCCGGAATGGAATAAATCCCTGGTATGGCGTGTTAGCTGAGTACCTTGTGTCCTTTCCTTTGCGGAGCGTTGCATGAAACGTCTTATGTCCCCGGTCGCTGTACTGGCCTTGATCCTTGCTTATGGTTCCAGCGCCCAGGCGGTGGAGTACAAGGACGTCAACCGCACCGCCAGCCAGATCAGCTTCACCTACAAGCAATTGGGGCAGCGGGTGTACGGTACGTTCAGCGAGTTTGAAGGCACCTTGACCTTCGACACGCAAAAGCCGGAGACCGGGCATGCCTTGCTCAAGATCCAGCTGGCCAGTATCGACGCCGGTAGCCCGGACGCCAACGACGAGCTGCAACGCGCGTCCTGGTTTGATACCGCGACGTTTCCGGTGGGTGTGTACGAGTCCACCGGCGTCAAAGCCTTGGGCGACAATCGCTACACGATCAGCGGCAACCTGACCATCAAGGGCACCACGCGCCCGGTGGACGTGGACGTGGTGCTCAAGGAGCAGAGCGGCATTGGTGTGTTCGACGGTGAGTTCGTCCTCAAGCGTGGCGACTTCAAGATCGGCGAGGGTGAGTGGGCCGGCAACAGCGTGGTGTCCAACGACATCAACATCAAGTTCAAGATGGTCGCGCCGCAGCGTTAACGGGCGAACTTCTTTGCGCCCGCCACGCAGCCGATCACCGCGACCGTCACCAGCACCATGCCCAGACTGACCTGCTCATGCAGCAGGCCCGCCGCCAGTGCCAGTCCAAAGAACGGTTGCAGCAACTGCAACTGGCCGACGGCGGCAATGCCACCCTGGGCCAGGCCGCGATACCAGAACACAAAGCCGATCAGCATGCTGAACAGTGACACATAACCCAGGCTCAACCAGGCGGGCAGGCTGATGCCGCTGAAGCTCGACGGCGCGAGCATCAGGCTCAGCGGCGCCACCACCGGTATCGACACCACCAGCGCCCAGCAGATCACCTGCCAACCGCCCAGGCTGCGCGACAGCTTGGCGCCTTCGGCATAACCCAGGCCGCACACCAGCACTGCCAGCAGCATCAGCAGATCGCCGGCGGGTGCGGCGCTCAAGCCTTGGGCGACGGCATAACCCATCACCAACACACTGCCCAGGATCGAGAACAGCCAGAACACCGGACGCGGACGCTCGCCGCCGCGCAACACGCCAAAGATGGCGGTGGCGAGGGGCAGTAGGCCAATGAATACGATGGAGTGAGCGGAGGTCACGTATTGCAACGCCAGAGCGGTGAGCAAGGGAAAGCCGATCACCACGCCGAGGGCGACGATTGCCAGCGGCCCGCACTGATTGCGCGCGGGGCGTTTTTCCTTGAACAGCCACAGCAGCATTACTCCGAGAAAGGCGGCGATCGCGGCACGGACCATGGTGAGAAACACGGGGTCGAATTCCATCACCGCCAATCGTGTGGCGGGCAATGAGCCGCTGAAAATCACCACGCCGATAAAACCGTTGATCCAGCCCTGGGTGCTGGTGTCCAGGGTGTTGAGGGGGGATGTACGTTCCATGAGGGAGTGCCCGAAGCAGGAGGGGTTGCGTTCTGGCCATCCTAGGGGCGAGCATTAGGACAATCAAAAAATTGTCATGGATACATCCCAATGCCGCGCGCCCGCTACAAGTCCCTGGTCGATACCTTTGCCGCAGCCATCCGCAGTGGGGATATGCCGCCTGGCACACGGCTACCGACGCACCGGCAACTGGCCGCCGACCACGGCTTGGCACTGGTCACTGCCAGCCGCGTATACACCGAGCTTGAAGCGATGGGCCTGGTCAGTGGCGAAACCGGGCGTGGCACCTTCGTGCGCGAGATCGCGTTGCCGCCAGGGCAGGGCAGTGGGCAGATGACGGTGACGGCGGGCATGCTCGACCTCAATTTCAACTACCCCTCGTTGCCGGGCCAGGCAGACCTGTTGCGCACGGCGTTGCGTCAATTGGCGCTGTCCGGCGACCTTGAAGCGCTGCTGCGTTACCAGCCCCATGCCGGGCGGCTGCATGAGCGCGCGGCGTTTGCGCGGCATTTGCTCAGTCGCGGGCTCAGCGTGGACGCCGAGCAGGTGCTGCTGGTCAGCGGCGCCCAGCATGGCCTGGCGGTGACGATGATGGCGTTGCTCAAACCCGGCGATGTGATTGCGGTGGATGCGTTGACCTATTCGGGGTTCAAGGTGCTGGCCGAGACCCTGCACCTGGAAATTGTCGCGATCCCGGTGACGCCGACCGGCCCGGACCTGGAGGCCTTGCAAAACCTGTGTCGCAAACGCCCGGTGCGCGCCGTATACAGCATGCCGACCTTGCACAATCCCCTCGGTTGGGTAATGGATCTGGCCCAGCGCGAGCAGTTGGTCGCTATCGCCCGTCAGCACAATCTGATGATCATTGAAGACGCGGCCTACGCGTTTCTGGCTGAAGACGCACCGCCACCTGTGGCGACGCTGGCGCCAGAACGCACGGTGTATGTGGGTGGGCTGTCGAAAAGTGTCGCGACCGGCCTGCGCGTGGGGTTTATCGCGGCGCCGATGGAGTGGGTGAAGACGCTGGAGCGCACCATCATGGCCACCACCTGGAATGTACCCGGCGTGATGAGCGCCATGGCGGCGGCATGGCTGGAGGATGGCACCGTGGCGCAGCTTGAGGCGCAAAAGCGCGAGGATGCCCAGGCTCGCCAGGCTTTGGCCGCTCAGGTATTCAAAGGGCTGACCACCATCAGCCATCCCTCGTCGTATTTTCTATGGCTGCCGTTGGCAGAAGACTCCCGGGCCGATCAGGTCGCCATGACCTTGCAGTGCGACAATATTTCCGTGTCCACCGCCGAGCCGTTCGCCGTCTCAGCGCATGTCCCACATGCGTTGCGGTTGGCCTTGGGGTCGGTGCCGATCTCGGCACTGCGCGAAGCGTTGCTCAAGGTACGCAAAGTGGTGGCGTGGTGAGCCGGTTTCAGCGGCTCACCGCTGGGCATCAGTACTTGTAGGCCTGACGCCCGATCAGCAGCCATTTGCCTTTTTGCTTCTGCCAGACCTGAAAGTTGTCGATGTCGGTAGGCACTTCAACACCACTGTTCACCGCCAGGGCATGGAAGTGGTTGCGCACCAGCGCAGTGTCACCTTGCAGGGTGATGGTCTGGTTCTGCATTTCCAGGGTCTTGAAGGCACTGGTATGGGTTTCCAGGTCAGCGATGAATTGGTCTTTGTTCTGCACCTTGCCGCTGGAGTGACCGTAGGTGAGCTTGTCGGCCGTCAACGCGTGAAGTTGCTTGAGGTCCAGGTGCAGCATGGCTTGGGTCAGTTGGTCGACCGCTTGGGCCACGTCCTTTTCGGCAGGGGCAGGCGCGGCTGCGACGTAACCGGTGAACAGGCACAGAAAACCGATCAGCACTTTGACGTTTTGCATGGGTGTTTCCTTATTGTTGTTGGGGGCTGGCACGACAGCTTAAGTCGTCGTACAACCATGCAATATTTCGGGTGAGGAAGGAAAGTGAAATTTCGAAATATCTTGAAAAGATTAGACTTGATGGCGTTATAAATCACCGGTCGACTTATACGATGTCTCAACACGCTGGTCGAATCATGCCTCGCTTCCTGTGCCAGTAGCACATCGCTATGCTACTGCCGAAACCTGACACTGCCCGAGAGACAAAATGGATTTTGACTGGCACAGCGACACCCTCACCCGCGCAACTCCGGTAACCCTGCACTACAAAAACACTCAAAACGTACGCCGCTTCATGCGTGAACACTGCGGCCCAGGGTTCAAATTCGACAGGCCGTTCATGGCCTGGATCCGCAACGATGTGCCCAAGACCCTGGGCGATGTGGTGCAAGAGTGGCAACGCCGAAACGATGCCGTTGGCAAAGTCGACGGCGGCGCAGATCGGTGATTACCCAAGGCATGGCGGTACTGATCAACTACAGCACTTACCTGGCACCGGGCCTGGCCTTGTTTGGCCTGTGGTTCGCACTCACGCCGCGGTCGCTGACGGCGCTGCGTATCCTGATTCTGCTGGCGGCGTTCGTGTTGATGCGCGATGTGATGACGCCCTTGGGCCTGTGGTCGCTGGGCAGCGAGGTGCAGCTAGGCTTCACGGCGAATACCTTTGTACTGGCAGTGTTGGGCGGTTTGTCGGTGCTGTTGGTTACGGCGCTTGTGCGGACGGCGCCTGACTTGGCGTCGCTGATCGTCTGGTCAAAGGGGCCGCGCGCTGCCGGCCTGATGATCGGGCTCGCGGTCGGCTGCTTGATCGGTGTGTCGCTGCGGTTGTACCAGGGGATCGAAGCGTCAGCGCTCCCTGGTTATTGGGTATGGCTGCCGGGCATGGTGGTGTTGGCTTATGGCGCCAATGCGTTGGAAGAGGTGCTGTTTCGCGGGTGCTTGCAGGGCTATCTGGAGCAGCATGTCACGCCGTTGCGCGCGGCACTGGGCAGTGGCGTAGCCTTCGCGGCCTGCCATGGGTTCCTGGCCTTGAGCGTGACTCAGTTGGGCTGGCCAGTATTGCTGTTCACCTTGATCGAAGGGTTGGCGTGCGCGCTGGTGCGCATGCGCTATGGCGTATTGGCGGCGACATTGACCCATGGCACGGCAATCCTGTTGATTGCCGTGCCCATGCACTGAGTTAAAGCGCCGGCGTGCGTGGCGGAACCAGGCGCTTGCTGCCGGTGGCCTCGTACGCCGACGCAAACCGCAGCAACGCCGAATCGTCATACGCCCGCCCGGCAAAGGTCAGGCCCACCGGCATGCCGATATCGGCCATCACGCCCATTGGCACGGTGACGGTCGGCACGCCCAGATGACGGATGGCGAGGTTGCCGTTGGCGACCCACACGCCGTTGCTCCAGGCGATATCGGCAGAGGCTTCGTTTACATCGGCATCCGCCGGGCCTACGTCAGCCACGGTCGGGAACAACACCGCGTCGAGTCCGAGCGTGTCCATCCAGTCTTCCAGGTCGATACGGCGGGTCTGTTCCAGACCGCGCAGGCCGTCGGGGACCGTGCTGATCTCGTTCCACGGCGTGATGCCGCGTTCGGCCATGCGCACGTATTCGTCCATGCCGGCGGCCAAATCGTCCTCACGGTTGGGCAGGGTGCCGGGGTCGTGGGGGAAAATCTTCGGCCCGTCCACATCCGCCAGGCGGTTGAGGGCAGGGTCGTTGTTGGCACGCAGGAAATCATCGAAGGCCCAGGCCGACAGTTCCCACAGTTCATCGTGGAGGAACGCCTTGGAGACCAATCCACGGGTGAACACGGTGGGGGCGCCAGGGCGGTCGCCTTCGCAGTTGGACACTAGCGGGAAGTCCACATCGATCACTTCGGCACCGGCCGCAACCAGCGCCTGGCGTGCATCGTTCCACAGGTCGATCACGCTGGCGCGGGTGTTGATCTTCTGCCCGGTGGGGCCGCCGATGCCAGGTTTCTCGCTGGTGCCGGCGTCGGGGTCGGCGTTGATGTACATGCGTGGCACGCCAAAGCGTTTGCCGACGAGGGATTCGGAACTCACGGCCAGTTCAGCGTAGGACGCCGGGCGCACCGAGGCGACGCTCGGGATCGGCACCCACGGCTGCAAACGCCACAGATCGCCACGGGTGTCCGGGTCTTCGGCCACCACCACATCGAGCACTTCCAGCAGGTCGGCCATGGTGCGGGCATAAGGCACCACCACGTCCATGGTCGGTGTGAGCGGCCAGTTGCCGCGCACCGAAATCACGCCACGGGACGGGGTGTAGGCGCACAAGCCATTGTTGGACGCAGGGCCGCGTCCGCTGGACCAGGTTTCTTCGGCCACGCCAAACGCGGCAAAACTGGCGGCCGTCGCGGTGCCGGCGCCGTTGGACGAACCGGAGGCAAACGGCGCGGTCAGGTAGTCGGCGTTATACGGGCTTTCCGCCCGGCCATACACACCACGCTGCATGCCGCCATTGGCCATCGGCGGCATGTTGGTCTTGCCCAGGCAGATGGCACCGCCGCCGCGCAGGCGCTCGATGGTGAACGCGTCACGCTGGGCGACCAAGTGGGCAAACGCCGGGCTGCCGGAGGCGGCGGTCAGGCCCTTGACCAAATAGCTGTCTTTGGCAGTGTAAGGAATGCCATCCAATGGCCCCAGGGTTTCGCCTTTGGCCCGGCGCGCATCGGACGCCTCGGCTTCTTTCAGGGCGTCGGGGTTGCGCACCACCACGGCGTTCAAGGCGGTGGCGGTCTGCGGGCCGTCGTAGGCGTCGATCCGCGCCAGGTAGGCGTTGACCAGTTCAACGGCCGTGGTCTGGCCGGATTCAAGCGCAGCGCGCAATTGGGCAATGGAGACTTCGGTAACTTGCATCACGTTTTTTTCGCCGCCTTCAAGTGGGGGTATGGCGGCAGTCTACGGACAGATATTTCACAAAACCAGCGCGGCATACTCCGCATAGGCGCCGCGCATCACCTGCCAGGTGGCCTCGTCCGCAGGAATCAGATGTTCGATCCGCAGGGAGGTGAGGGTGATGTCCTGGGGCATGCCAAACGTGGTGAAGGTGGACAAAAAGCTCAGTTCACCCTGGCGTGAGCGCACGCGGGTCAACACCAGCGGTGGCATGTGCGCAGGCAGTTCGGTGTTGGCGGGAGTTGGCAGGGTTGCCAGCAGCGCGGCCAGTTCGGGATTGCCCAGCGCTTCACGGGTAGCGCGCTGCCAGGCCTGGGTGCGGATCTCCTCGGCATTGATCAGGTGATCGCCCAGGCCGCCCGGCTTCAGCAGCGTCGTCAGTAAGTTCACGCCCTCAGCGGCATCCGCGCGGATGCCCACTAATTCAAACAACACGCCGGTACTGGCATTCGCCGCGAGCACTTCCCACTGGCTGCCCAACAGGATGGCAGGGGCCGGATTGTTGGCGTGCAGCACATGGCTGACGGCTTCGCGGATTGCCGCCATGGCGGGCGAGGCGAGCGGGGTGGCGGCGTAACGCGGCGCATAGCCGGCGGCGAGGAAAACGCGGTTGCACTGCTCCAGCGGTGCCTCCAGTGCCGTCAACAGACTATGCAATGTGGCGGTGCCTGGCTTGGCCCGCCCGGTCTCGATGCAACTGAGGTGGCGCTGGGAAATGCCGGTGATCAGGGCCAGGTCGAGCTGGCTCAGCTTGGCCTGACGGCGCAATTGGCGCAGTTGTTCGCCGGCGGTAGCAGGGTTGTCCATGGCGGAATCATGACCTCCGAGGTCATTGCGAGGGGCCGAACCTTATCACTAACGTGGGCTTCCATCACTCAAGGAAGAGACCATGAACAGTCGCTTTATCGCCCTGGCCGGTTTGCTGGGATTCTCGCTCTACACCCTGGCGACGATGCTGACAGCCGAGCAGTCGCTGTTGGCCTTTGGCCGCGAATTGATGTCGCGGCCGGACACCGCGCAGGTGGTGATCGACCTGTATCTGATGGCGTTGCTGGCGTGTGTATGGATGTACCGGGATGCGCGGCGACGCGGGCGCTCGGTGGTTTCGCTGCTGCCGTATTTTGTGCTGACGGCGGTGTTTGTGTCGGTGGGGCCGTTGCTCTATCTGGTGGTAAATGGGGGGCGCGATGAGTGATCTTTTGCAGGTTTACGCGCTGTGTGTGCTGGTGCTGTGCCTGAAGATGTTTGCAATTTCCGCTTATCAGGGCTTTTTTCGCCTGAGGCTCAAGGCCTTTACCAACCCCGAGGATGCACGATTCTTCGACCGCGCCACCCATGTCGAGGAACTGCCTCAGGTCACGAGAGCGGCCAAGGCGTGGACGAATGACCTGGAAAACATCCCGCTGTTTTTCGTGTTGGGTGGGTTGTGTGTGGCGTTGGAGACTTCCCTGGTTACCACCCCCTGGCTGTTCGGCAGCTTCACCGTGGCGCGGGTGGTGCATACGGTAGCGTATTTGATGGGATGGCAACCCTGGCGCACGCTCGCTTATGGGGTGGGTGTGGTCTGCCTATTTGGTATGGGCACTGTAGGAGCGAGCTTGCTCGCGAAAAACGTCAACGATAACGCGGGTTGCCTGAATGCACGCGTTGATCTTGCGTTCTTCGCGAGCAAGCTCGCTCCTACAGGGAGGTGTGTTGAGGTTCAAGGATTGAGGAAGGCCTGGTAGTTCTCCTTGGTGATCTGCTGATAAGGAATTGTCAGTTCAGCCGTGTACGGTTCCTTCTTTACCATCTTCACCGCCAGGTCAATCGAACCCACCGCCTGGCCTTTATTGTCCTGGTACACCGTCACCAGCAACTGGCCTTTCTTGACCGCGTCCAACCCCGCTGGGCCGCCATCGCTGCCGGCCACCAGGATGTCCTTGCCCGGCTGCATCCCTGCCTGGCTGATCGCCATGGCTGCGCCGATTGCCATTTCATCGGCATTCGCCGCCACCGCGTCGATTTTGCGCCCGGACACGATCCAGTTGTTCATCAAGTCGATTGCCTTGTTGCGTTGCCACTCGGCAGTCTGCTCCTCGACGATCTTGATGTCGGGATACTCCTTGAGCAACGTCTTCACCCCCAGCGTGCGGTTGTGCGTGGCGTTGTTGGACAGCAGCCCGAGCATGATCGCCAGGTTGCCCTTGCCGCCCATTTTCTCGGCCAGGTAGCGCATCTGGATTTCACCGGCCTTGACCTCATCCGAGCCCACGTAGCCCACGCCCGCTGGCAACTGCTGGGCATCCGGACGGCGGTTGACGTAGACCAGCGGGGTCTTGGCCTGCTGGGCATTGGCGGTCATTTTTTGCGTGGCCGCCGTGTCCACCGGGTTGACGATAATCGCGTCCATGCCCTGGGCCGTGAAGTTCTGCACCTGGTTGAGCTGGCGCACCACATCGCCCTGGGCGTCTTCAAATTGCAGGGTCACGCCGGGCAGTGCCTTGGCGTGGGCGGCCATGTAGTCACGCATTTGCGCGAGGAAGACATCGTCGACCTGGGCGATGCTCACGCCGATACGGATATCGGCCAGCGCCCAGGGGCTGATTGCCAGGGTAAAGAGTGCCGCAAGGAGTTGCTTCTTCATGGGGGTGCTCCGTTCTTCTTGTTGTTGTTAAAACAGAGGGTTCACGCTTGGCGCTTGGCTCGCATCTGCGCGACGGCAGCGGCAAAGTCCGAGAGCGGCCAGCGTTCGTCGAGGGCTTGCTGCATCAGCTGCTGCCCGGTTTGCGGGGCCAGGCCCTTTAAAGGTGGGTCGGTGTCCAGGTTAGTGGGGAAGGAATAGCCGTCGGCGGTGCAGGCAATCACGGCGTGCACGGCCTGGGCATCCAACGCGGTGTTATCGAGCAGGGCCGGGTACACCGCAAGCATCATGCGATCGCGATCGAGGGCTTCCATGGGCTTGCCGAATGCCGAGGAGATTTGCAGCAGGTTGGCCATGCGCTGGCGGTCCGGCGTGCGGTTCGTGCCAGCGGCATGGAACAGCGCCGGGTTGAAGAACAACAGGTCGCCCTTGTTCAGCGGCAGTTGCACGGCGTGCTGCTGGAAGTAGTCGATGAACTCTGGGCGCCGCCATGCCAGATAACCCAGGGTGTATTGCTGGGAAAACGGCAGCAACTGCGTCGGGCCGGTTTCCAGCGGCATGTCCGAGTGCGCTACCGCGCCCTGTAGTGTCAGGTATTGGGACAGCAGGTGAAGGGGCAGGGGGAAGCGCTCCACCACGTCATTGGTCTGGAACCCTAAGTGGTAATCACGGTGCGGCTGCTGCGCCTGGCCGCCGGGGTGCACCACGTTGACCTGGGCGGTCACCTGATAGCTCGGGCCCAGCCACGCCTCGGCGATCAACCCCAGCAGCGGGTTGGCGTAGTACTCGACAAAGGAGGCGGGCGACTGCAGCGCGGCTTTCTGCAACGAATTCCAGATGCGCCCATTGCTGCCAGCCTTGGCGAAGTGATCGGCGGCCACCCCTTGCGCGGCCTCGTTGGCGAAAATCGCTTCGAACACCTGGCTGTGACGGTCCACCACCTCCAGGTCTTCATAAGCGCTGCGCACCACCATCACCCCAGGCCCCTCACGGAACAGGCGGTGCAGTTCGTTCATCGCCGTCAAACGGTCAGTGTTGCGCAGGGTGCGGGCCTGATAGATCGGCACATTGTTCAGCACTTCAGAGCACAGCGGGTAATCCCCGATATCGACCTGTTGCGCGCAAAGCTCGCTGAAATCCGCCAGGCGCACGGCCTGTTCAGTCACGAACGCCGACATCACACACCTCCCAGCGCCTGGTTGGGTTGCGGGCTGCCGCCGTCGGTGCAACCGACCACGCCTTGTTCCAGATCGATCACTGAGCCGGTCATCATCCCCGACTCGCTGGACAGCAGGAACGCCACGCTGCGCGCCACCTCTTCAGGCTTGAGCAGGCGCCCAAACGGTTGCGCGCGTTCGGCCTTCTCCAGCCAGCCATCCTGGGCGCCGTGGTACTGGCGCTGGATGTCATCCTCATGGGGCGTGTCCATCCAGCCGATATTCAGGCCATTCACGCGGATACGGTTACGTAGCGCGCTGAACGCCACGTTCTTGGTGAGGATCGCCAGCGCGCCTTTGGACGCCGCATACGCGCTGAGGAAGGATTGGCCGCCATGCCCGGTGACGCTCTGGATATTCACCACCGCGCCTTCCACACCGTTGCTGATCATCAGCTTCAGCGCTTCCTGCATCAGGAAGAACGGGGCCCGCACATTCACCGCCATCAGTCGATCAAACAGCTCCGGCGAGGTATCCAGAATGGTGCCGCGGTCCGACATCCCGGCGCAGTTCACCAGCCCATGCAAGGTGCCGAAGTGGGTGCGTGCCGCGTCGATGATCGCGCGGCAATCCTCGACGTTTTCCAGGTCGGCCTCGACAAAAAACGCCTGGCAATCCAGCTGTGCCAGCAGCCGTACCTGCTCTTCGCCTTGGGCGCGACGCCGTCCGCAGATGATCAACCCGGCGGCGCCGCGCTCGGCCAGGGTGCGTGCCACTGCGGCGCCGAGGCCCTGGGTGCTGCCGGTGACGACAAAATATTGGCCGCTGAACGATGTGGCGAGATCGGTGTTAGGCATGCAGTCCTCCAGGATTTTTTGTTGTTGTTCATCGCCTGGCTCGACGCCAGGCAAAACTGAGACTAGCATTGCGAAACCTCAGTAACGCCCAAAAAAGACCTCAAAAACACCTCAGGCGAAACCCCATGCTCGAACGCGCCAAGCACTTCTCCATCAAGCAGCTCGCCACCCAGGCCGGGGTGAGCAAAGCCACGGTCGACCGCGTGTTGCACCAGCGCGGCAGCGTGCACGCCCAGACCCGGCGGCGTATCGAGCAGGCGCTGGATGAGTTGGAATCCCAGGAGAAAAACGGCCTGGCGGTGGGGCGTACCTTTCATGTCGACGTGATCATGCACACGCCCAAGCGCTTCAGCGCAGCGGTGCAGGCGGCGATCACCGCGCAACTGGGCAGCCTGGCGCCGTTCCGGATCGCTCCGCGTTTTCACCTGTTCGAAGAGATCGAGCCCCAGGCCATGCACGACCAATTGCTGCGCTGCCTGGACACCGGCAGCCAGGGCGTGGTGCTCAAGGCAGCGGATGAGCCGGCGGTGAACCTGGCGGTCAAGCAACTGATCGCGGCGGGCATTCCGGTGGTGACACTGGTCACGGACTTGCCGCAAAGCGAGCGCATCGGCTATGTGGGCATGGACAATCGCACCGCCGGCCAGACCGCCGCCTACCTGATGTCACGCTGGCTGCCGGCGCAGCCCCAGGACGTGGCGGTGGTGATCGGCAGCGAATTGTTCCGTGGCGAGGAAGAACGCGAGATGGGCTTTCGCGCCTGGCTGCGCGGGCGTGCCGCGCACTTGCGGGTGCTGGATGTCAGCGGCGGCTACGGCGTTTACGACCGCACCTTCGAGCGGGTGACCCAGGCGCTGCTACAGCATCCCGAATTGAAGGCGGTGTACAGCGTCGGCGGCGGCAACCGCGCGATTGTCGATGCTTTTGCCGCCCAGGATCGGCCGCTGGAGGTCTTTATTGGCCACGACCTCGACGAAGAAAACCGCCAACTGCTGCGCGAAGAGAAAGTCGCGGCGATCATCGATCACAACCTGCAGATCGATGCGCGGCACCTGTTCCTGCACATCTTGCAGTACCACCGGCTATGGAAGGCCGGGCCGATTGCGCCCTCCCAGGTGCAGATCGTCACACCGTTCAACCTGCCGGATTAAGTACTCCCTCAATAACAACATCAGGAGTTCGACCATGCTGAGAATCGCCGTTCTGGGTGCCGGGCGCATCGCCAAGATCCACGCCGCCAACGTCGCCGCCCACCCCCATGCCACGCTGGTGCTGGTGGCCGACCCCTGGCGCGAAGGCGTCGATGCGCTGAGCACGCAATTGGGTTGCGAAGCCGCCTATGATTGCGCCGCCGTGCTCACCCGCAAAGACATCGACGCCGTGGTGATTGGCACGCCCACCGACACTCACATCGACCTACTCCTCGCGGCGGTGGCCGAAGGCAAGGCGGTGTTGTGTGAAAAGCCCATCGACCTGGATATCGCCAAGGCCCGTGGCGCCGCCCAAGCCGTGGAGCGCCAGGGCGGCAAGGTGATGCTCGGCTTCAACCGGCGCTTCGACCCCGACATGCTGCGCCTGCGCCAAGCCCTCGACGCCGGGCAGATCGGCGCGGTGCGCCAGGTCATCATCACCAGCCGCGACCCCGGCCTGGCGCCGCGTGACTACCTGGCCCACTCCGGCGGCATCCTGCGCGACATGACCATCCACGACTTCGACACCGCCCGCCACCTGCTCGGCGAAGAACCGGTAGACGTCAGCGCCATCGCCAGCCGCCTGGTGGACCCAAGCCTGGCCGAGATCGACGATTACGACAGCGTGATGGTGTTGCTGCGCACCGCCTCCGGCAAGCAATGCCACATCAACTGCTGCCGCCAGGCGGTGTACGGCTACGACCAACGCGTGGAGGTGTCCGGCGCCCTCGGCGTGCTGCTCACCGACAACCACCGCCCGAGCACCTTGCGCCATTGGAGCGCGGAGCACACCGAAGCGCTGGAGCCGTTGCAGCATTTTTTCCTGGAGCGCTATGCGGATGCGTATCGCAATGAGCTGACGCAGTTCATCGATGCGCTGAACAGCGGCAAGGCACTGCCCACCAGCATGCGCGATGGGCTGTATGCCTTGCATTTGGCGGACTGCGCGTTGGAGTCGGTGAAGACCGGACGCAGCGTGGCGGTCAGTTACGACCTCTAGCCGTAGGAACTGGCGCCGGTCCGGTCGACCAGGCGAATGCTGTCGCGCCCGCCACGCTTGGATTCATACAGCGTGGTATCGCCTTGCTCGATCAACGCCGTGAGGCTCGGCGGCGGCTGGTCGAACAGGTTGGCACCGATACTCAGGGTCACCGGCGCTGGCGTGGTGAAGGATTGCGAGGCCAGTTGATGAAACTGGTCGCGCAGGCTGCTGCCCAGTTCGACGATCTGTTCGGTGGACGCCGGGTTCAGCAGGATCACGAATTCATCCCCGCCCAGGCGTGCGGCCAACGCGCCTTGGGGCACCACGCTGCGAATCATCTCGCTCAAGGCGATCAGCAAACGGTCACCAGCCGTGTGGCCGTAAAGGTCGTTGACCGACTTGAAATTGTCGATGTCGATCAGCAGCAAGGCGCCGGGTTGCGCGGGTGAGACCTGGGCCAGCAGGCGCGGTGCGCGCAAGTCGAGGGCGCGGCGGTTGTACAGGGCGGTCAGCGGGTCGCGGGCGGCGAGGCGGGCGATCTGTTGTTCGCGGCGGTAGCGTTCGGAGCCGGTCATCGACAGCGCGATCAGCATGATCGCCATGGCGCCTTCCACCAGGGAAATCTGGATGATCTCGCCCTTGAACGCGGCGAGGTCGATCAAGGTGCCGGGGATCAGCACCGACAGCGCCTTGGCCACATAGAACGCGCCATGGATCAACAGCACATAACGCAACTGCACCGCGCCGATGCTCAGGGATTTGCCATGGGGCCGCAGCAAAAAGCTGGCGCGCAGGGTTGGCAACGCCACCAGCAGCGACTGCACCGCTAGCATGGCTTTGGACCAGGAAGGGTCGGCCGGCAGCATCAGCATGCCCAGCCAGACCACCAGCATCAGCAACCACAGGAGCGACAGCCGCGTTTGGGTGAACCGCGCCACACCGAGCAAAAACAGGAAGTGCGCGGTCACCAGCAAGCCGTTGGCGAACCAGATGCCGATCATCAGGTAGCCATTGAGGCGCAGCAGGGCCAGGGTGGAACCGACGGTGATGGTGGCGAAACCGGCGCTCCAGCACAGCAGCGAGGGTTCGCGCACGCTGCGCCATTCAACGGCCAGGTACAGGGCGGCAGCGGCTGCCAGGGCAACGGTGAGTGCCAGAATCGTAGGAGGGTCGAGCGTCATGTCTTGCCGGGTCTGCCTGGTGTGCGTTTAGAACCGGGATTGTAAGCGCACACGCAGGTTTTTCAGAGTATTCATCGTGATGGCATACGGCCAGGCGATGATCGGCAGGTCAGGCGCCCTTGGTCGAGGGCAGCAATATCGTCAGGATGCCCACCAATGGCAGGAACGAACACAGCTTGTAGACGTACTCGATACCGTGAGTATCCGCGAGCAAACCGAGCAACGCTGCGCCAATCCCGCTGAACCCGAACATCAGGCCGAAGAAGATCCCGGCGATCATGCCCACGTTACCCGGCACCAGTTCCTGGGCGTACACCACGATGGCCGAGAAGGCCGACGCGATGATGAACCCGATCACCACGCTCAACACTGCTGTCCAGAACAGGTCGACGTAGGGCAGGGCCAGGGTGAACGGCGCGGCACCCAGGATGGAGAACCAGATGACTTTCTTGCGCCCGATCTTGTCGCCGATCGGGCCACCCGCGAAGGTGCCGACGGCCACGGCGCCGAGGAACAGGAACAGGTACATCTGCGAGCTTGCGACCGACAGCTGGAATTTTTCGATCAGGTAGAACGTGAAGTAGCTGGTCAGGCTGGTCATGTACCAGTATTTGGAGAACACCAGCACGGCCAGTACCACCAGGGCAAAAGTCACGCGGCCTTTGGACAAACCGTGGGTGGCTTTGCCGCCTTGCTTGAGCTTGAACAGGTTGAGGTGATGGCGATACCAGCGGCTCAGACCGTAGAGCACCAGGATGGCAAACACGGCGAACAGCCCAAACCAGGCGATATGGCTTTGACCGTAAGGAATGATGATTGCGGCCGCCAGCAACGGGCCGAAAGCGCTGCCGGTGTTGCCGCCGACCTGGAAGGTCGATTGCGCCAGGCCGTAGCGACCGCCGGACGCCAGGCGCGCAACGCGGGAGGTTTCCGGGTGGAAGGTCGACGAGCCGACGCCCACCAGGCCTGCTGCGAGCAGAATCGCCGGGAATGTGCCGACAAACGCCAGCATCAGAATGCCGATCAAGGTGCAGACCATGCCCGCCGGCAACAGCCACGGCTTGGGATGACGGTCGGTGTGATAGCCGATCCACGGTTGCAGCAGGGATGCAGTCAGCTGGAACGTCAGGGTGATCAGGCCCACCTGGGTAAACGACAGGCCGTAGTTGGCCTTGAGCATCGGGTAGATCGACGGCAGCACGGCCTGGATCAGGTCATTGATCAAATGCGCCAGGGCGCAGGCGCCGAGGACGCGCATGACCAACGGGCTGGCTTGGGGTGTCGTGGTTGCAGCGGCGGGTGACGCGGTGAGGGTCGACATGCAGGCATTCCATACAAGGCAGCTAATCAGAGGCGGCAACTTCTTAAGGTCGCCATCCATTACAAAATGATTCGGCGTTCATGCTAGATTCGTCGGGAATGCCTGTCTCGCGTAATTAGGGCGACAACTATTGCAAAAAGGGCGAAATGATCAAACCACTCAACGAATTCCTCCAGGAAATCAACGAAGGTGCCTGGGCGGTCATCAGTTCCGCCACGGATTACCCGGAAAACTGGGTGATCCCCGACCACAGCCACGAAAAGCACCAACTGCTCTACGCCATCGAAGGCGTGATGGTGGTGTACTCGGCGCTCAACCAATGGACGGTGCCGCCCAATCGCGGGATCTGGATGCCTGCCGGGCAGGTGCATTCCCTGCGGTGCGTGGGTACGTTGAAGATGCGCAGCGTGTTTGTACGCCCGGATCGCTTCCCGAACATGCCGGGCGAACCGAAAACGGTGAGTATCTCGCCGCTGCTGAGCGAGCTGATCAAGGCTTCAGTCAGCCTGAAACCACCCTATGCCGAGGATTCACGGGATGCGCGGATCATGCACCTGATCCTCGACGAACTCGCCATCCTGCCGGCCTTGCCATTGTCTTTGCCCCAGCCCGCCGACCCGCGCCTACAGCGCATTTGCCTCGCGTTGCAGGAAGAACCCGGCGATGCCTCTACGGTCGCCCACTGGAGCGAGCGCTTGAATCTGGACCAGAAAACCATCCAGCGCCTGTTCCGCAAGGAAACCGGCATGACCTTCGGCCAGTGGCGCCAGCAGGCGCGGCTACTGCTGGCCTTGGAGAGGATTGCGGTGGGGGAGAAGGTGATCGATATCGCCCTGGAGCTGGGTTATGAAAGCCCGAGCGCCTTTACCAGTATGTTCAAGAAACAGTTCGGCAAGACGCCGAGCCATTTCTTCAGGTAGGGCTACTGATCCGTGGAGGTCAGGTTGGCGTAGAAAATACAGCCGATCAGCCGTGCGAACAGGCTGAGGGTTTCCGGCAGGTTCGGGTCGTCAAACAGCATGGCGCGCGAGTCCAGCGCGCACAACGCACCGTACAAACGGCCGTCGGGCAGGAAGATTGGTGCACCGGCGTAGCTTTCGATCTCGTATTGCTTGACCACCGGGCGCGTGGCAAAACGGCCGTTCTTACTGATCTCGGGGATGAACAGCGCCTGGGGATTGATGCAGAACTCGCTGCACAGCGTGGTTTCCAGGTCGAGTACATCGTGGACGTTGATGCCCATTTGCAGCGGGTCGTAGACCGAGCACACCACCCATTCCAGGTCGGTGAACTTGGCGATACCGGCGAAGCGCATCCCGGTCAGGCGCGTGATCAGGTGCAGGATGCTGGTGGTGGCTTCGATTTCGGCGATGGCGGCGCGTTCATCTGCGCTGAGTAACGAGGCTGCGGTAACGCTTGGAACCATATGTGAACACTCCTATGGCGTGGCGGCCTCGGCCGCCACGCAGGGTCAGGGCTTAGTTGATCCGGGGATGCTGCTCGACCAGGTTTTTGCGCTTGGCTTCCAGTTCGGCAATTTCGGCATCGATGTCTTCGATCTTCTGCTCGATATTGTCGTGGTGTTCCTGCAGCAATTCCTTGGCTTCTTCCATGTCCGAAGCGGCCGGCGCTGCGCCGCGCAAGGGTTTGTTGGCGGTTTCCTTCATGGTCAGGCCGGTGATCAGGCCGACCACGGCAAACACCATCAGGTAGTAGGCGGGCATGTACAGGTCGTTGGTGCTTTCCACCAGCCAGGCTACGGCGGTCGGGGTTACGCCGGCGATCAGTACCGACACGTTGAACGCACTGGCCAACGCGCTGTAGCGCAGGTGCGTCGGGAACATGGCGGGCAACGTCGACGCCATTACGCCGATGAAGAAGTTGAGGATCACGGCGAGGATCAGCAAGCCCGCGAAGATCAGGCCGATCTTGCCGCTGGTGATCAGCATGAACGCCGGGATGGACAGGAACAACAGGCCGATACTGCCAGCGATGATGAAGGGCTTGCGGCCGATCTTGTCGCTGATGAAACCAATGAACGGCTGCACGAACAGCATGCCGACCATGATCGCGATGATGATCAGCACGCCGCTGTTTTCTTTGTAGTGCAAGTTGTGGGACAGGTAGCTCGGCATGTAGGTGAGCAACATGTAGTAGGTCACGTTGGTCGCCGCCACGATGCCGATGCAGGTCAGCAGGCTGCGCCAGTGCTTGGTCGCCACTTCCTTGAACGAGACTTTGGGGCCGTGGGTCAGGCCTTCACGGTCGCCTTGTTCCATTTTGTCCATGTGCTGCTGGAAGGCTGGGGTCTCCTCCAACGCATGACGCAGGTACAGGCCGATAATGCCCAGGGGCAGGGCAAGGAAGAACGGCAGGCGCCAGCCCCATGACTCAAAGTCGGCTTCGCCCAATATGCTTGAGATCAGCACGACAACGCCCGCGCCCAGCACGAAACCGGCGATGGAGCCGAAGTCCAGCCAACTGCCGAGGAAGCCACGCTTGCGGTCCGGGGCATACTCGGCGACGAAGATCGACGCGCCGGTGTACTCACCGCCCACCGAAAAACCCTGGGCCATTTTGCACAGCAACAGCAAAATCGGCGCCCAGATGCCGATGGAGGCGTAGGAGGGGATCAGGCCGATGGCAAAGGTGCTCAGGGACATGATCACAATGGTCGCGGCGAGGACCTTTTGCCGTCCGTATTTATCGCCCAGGGCGCCGAAGAACAGACCACCCAGGGGACGGATCAGGAACGGCACCGAGAACGTACCGAGTGCAGCGATCATTTGTACGCTGGGCGAGGCGTCGGGGAAGAACACCTTGCCGAGCACATAGGCGACAAAACCGTAGACGCCAAAGTCGAACCATTCCATGGCGTTGCCCAGGGCAGCGGCGGTGATTGCCTTGCGCACCTTGGTGTCGTCGACGATGGTGATGTCTTTCAATCCGATGGGCTTGACGCTTTTCTTACGTAATTTCATGCGGGGCACTCTAAAGCAGAACAGGGGAGGTGCCATCGTTGCGATGGCACCGCTCTGTCAGTTCAGATACAAGCGGACATGAAATAATTCACCTCTATTTGCGTTTTTTTGCACATGCATTGAACTTCACAGGTTTACCCAGGAGAAAACCGCATGCCTGCCGCCGCCTCGCGCCTGACCTACCGCCGACCACAACCGAGTGACGTGCAGCGATTATTCGCGATCTACGGCGATCCGCAGACCAACCTGTTCAACCCCGCCGGCCCCATGGCCAGCCTGGAGGTTGCACAACGCCTGCTCGATCACTGGCTCGAACAATGGGCTACCCAAGGCTACGGCTGGTGGGCGATTGCACGCGTCGAAGCGCCGGATCACGTCATCGGGTTTGGTGGCATCGCGCCGATGGACTACCTGACCGATAGACGCATCAACCTGGGTTACCGGTTTGCGGTGCAAGCCTGGGGGCAGGGCTACGCCACGGAGTTGGGCCGTGATGCATTAAAGCTGGCCTTTGAAACACTCGGCTTGCCCGAAGTGTTCGGGTTGGTACGGCCGGATCACGCGGCATCCATCCGCGTGCTGGAAAAGATCGGCATGCAGCCTTTCGGTACGCTCGACGATGTGCCGGGTAAGGCACCCAGCTTGGTACTACGCGTTCGTCATCCTACAACTGCTTTTGCCTGACATTTCACATACCCGCGCAATACCTCGATAAACGGCAATCTTTCAGATTGACAGCGTTCTGGCGTCCCGATATAAAAGTGACAGTTGTACGACGACATATGACGTTACATATGTCCTACCTAACAAAAATAAAAAGTGATGCCATGAACTTGAACGAGCCCATCAACGCACACCGCGTTGGCCAAGCTGTAGGCAACTATCGCTGGACCATCTGCGCGATGCTGTTTTTCGCGACCACCGTCAACTACCTTGATCGCCAGGTGCTCAGCTTGCTGGCGCCGCAGCTGTCTACGCAATTTGGCTGGAGCAACACCGACTACGCGAACATTGCGGCGGTGTTCCAGTTTGTCTACGCGATCTCCATGCTGTTTGCCGGGCGTTTTGTCGACAAGATCGGCACCAAGACGGCGTATGTGGTGGCGATCGGTATCTGGTCCACGGGCGCCATCATGCATGCGTTCTCGGTGCCGATGGGCGAGGGCATCGCGGCCATCAGCGGGGCAATTGGCCTGGCGGTGATTCCGGTGTCGATTGCCGGTTTCATGCTGTCGCGTGCGGTATTGGCGATTGGCGAGGCGGGCAACTTCCCGATTGCGATCAAGGCCACCGCCGAATACTTCCCCAAGAAAGAGCGCTCGCTGGCCACCGGTATTTTTAATTCCGGCGCGAACGTGGGTGCGATCCTGGCGCCGATCTGCGTGCCGTTGATTGCCGGTTTGTGGGGGTGGGAAGCGGCGTTTATCGTGATTGGCGGGTTGGGTTTCGTGTGGGTAGCGGTGTGGATCGCGCTCTACAAGAAACCGGATGAGCAAAAACGCCTGTCGCCTGAAGAATTGGCGTATATCCGCAGCGACCAGACCGTGCAGCCTTTCACCCCTGCACCTGCTGGCGCCGTGGAGAAGAAAGTTTCGTGGTTCAAGCTGCTCACTTATCGCCAGACCTGGGCGTTTGCCTTCGGCAAGTTCATGACCGATGGCGTGTGGTGGTTCTTCCTGTTCTGGTTGCCCACCTACCTGTCGGCGCAGTACGGCATGAAAGGCGCCGATATCGTCATGCCGCTGGCGGTGCTGTACAGCATGACCATGGTCGGCAGTATCGGCGGCGGCTGGTTCCCCAGCTACTTCATGGCACGCGGCGATGCGCCCTACGATGGCCGCATGAAAGCCATGCTGGTGATCGCGCTGTTCCCGCTGGTGGTGTTGCTGGCGCAGCCATTGGGCTATATCAGCTTCTGGGTGCCGGTATTGCTGATTGGTGTGGGCGCCTCGGCGCACCAGGCGTGGTCATGCAACATCTTCACCACCGTGTCGGACATGTTCCCGCAGAAAACCGTGGCCTCGGTGGTCGGTATCGGCGGCATGGCCGGCGGCCTGGGTGGCGTGGTCATGACCAAGATCGGCGGTTGGGTGTTCGACTACTACAAGTCCGTCGGCGACATCCACACCGGCTACATGATCATGTTCGCCATCTGCGCACTGGCCTACCTGGTGGCCTGGAGCGTGATGAAGACGCTGGTGCCGCGTCACAAGGAAATCACTGACCTGTAAGGTCCAACGTCCCGCGCCGCAACGGCGCGGGACCGCTTTACAGCGTGAGCGCCCAGGTCTGGCTGACCAGGGATTTGCCGAAGCTGTCTATCGTTTCTTCCTCGACCAACGCGAACCCGGCCTTCTGATAGAGCTTGCGTGCATCGCCGAGGATGTCCACCGTCCACAGTTGCATGCGTTGGTAGCCGACCTGCCGGGCAAAGCGCACACACTCATCCACCAGCCGTTGGCCGATGCCCATGCCGCGCGCACTGGCGTCCACGTAGAGCATGCGTAGCTGGGCTGTGCTTTCGCCGTGGCGGATGACGAACACCGAGCCCACCACGTCGCCGTCCTTTTCCGCGATCCAGCAACGCTCGCAGGTTGGATCAAACGCCCTCAGGTACTTGGCGACCGTCTCCGCCACCAACGCTTCGAACTCCCAGTTCCAGCCATATTCACGGGCATACAACGCGGTCTGTTGTTGCACCACCACGCCCATGTCGCCTGGCTGTGGGTCGCGTAGCAGATAGCTGGGCGCCGTGCCTTGCAGCAGGGCCTGGATGCGCTTCATGGCATCGGTGAGTTGCCGCTGTTGGGGCTCCGGCAGGCTGTCGAGCAGGACGATGACTTCGCTTTGGGTCTGCTGTTCCAGGGGCGCCAGCACTGCACGGCCGTGGTCGGTGAGGTGCAGTTGCACTGCGCGGGCGTCGGTGGCGGAGCGGACTTTCTGGATCAGGCCCTTCTTTTCGAAACCACTGGTCAATCGGCTCAGGTAGCCCGCGTCGAGGCTGAGCATCTGGCACAGGTCGGCGCTGGTGAGATCACCACGGGTAGACAGTTCGTACATCACGCGGATTTCGGTGAGCGAATAGTCGCTCTGCAGCAGGTGTTCCTGCAGCACGCCGATCTGGTGGGTGTAGAAGCGATTGAAGCCGCGCACGATGCCGGCGCGTTCGACAAGCAGGGGAGTGGACATGCGGGAATGCTCGAATGGTTGCCTGAAGCAATTATATTGTTGCTTAAGGCAACCATGTCAAACATTTTGCTTAGCGGTTTCGCGTCACCCGCCAAAGGGTATTGGCCAAGTCATCGGCAATGATCAGCGCACCTTTGGGGTCCACAGTCACACCGACTGGGCGCCCACGGGTCTTGCCGTCGTCTCCGCGAAAGCCGGTGGCAAAGTCGATCGGCTCACCGGACGGCTTGCCGTTGCTGAACGGCACGAAGATCACTTTGTAGCCCACCGGGTTGTCGCGGTTCCAACTGCCGTGCTCACCGACAAACACGCCGTCAGCGAACTGCTCGCCCATTTCGGGGATGGAGAAGTCCACGCCGAGCGCTGCCACATGGGAGCCCAGGCTGTAATCCGGCTTGATCGCGGCGGCGACCTTGGCCGGGTTCTGCGGTTGGGCGCGCGGGTCGACATTCTGGCCCCAGTAGCTGTACGGCCAGCCGTAGAACGCGCCTTCACGCACCGAGGTCAGGTAGTCCGGCACCAGGTCGGGGCCCAGTTCGTCGCGTTCGTTGACCACGGTCCAGAGTTGGCCGGTGTCCGGTTGGATGGTCAGCGCCGTCGGGTTACGCAGGCCTGTGGCATACGGCTTGTGCGCGCCAGTGGCGGCGTCGATCTGCCAGACCATCGCGCGGTCGATCTCCACTTCCATGCCACGCTCGGTGACGTTGCTGTTGGAGCCGATGCCCACGTAAAGCTGGCTGCCGTCGGCACTCACCGCCAGGGATTTGGTCCAGTGGTGGTTGATCTGTGCCGGTAGGTCGGTGACCTTGGTGGGCGGGCCAGCGGCCTTGGTCTGGCCGTCGGCGTAGTCGAAGCTCACCAGCGCATCCTGGTTGGCCACGTAGAGCTTGCCGTTGGCAAACGCCAGGCCGTACGGCGCGTTGAGGTTTTCGGCGAACACCGTCTTGAGTTCATAGGTGCCGTCACCGTCGGCGTCACGCAGCAAGGTCAGGCGGTTGCCGCCCTTGACCTTGGTGTTGCCTTCAGCCTTGATCAGGCTGGCGATCACATCCTTGGGCTTGAGCTTGGCCGCGCTGCCGCCACGGCCTTCGGCGACGAGGATGTCACCGTTGGGCAGCACCAGGGTCTGACGCGGGATCGCGAGGTCAGTGGCAATCGCCGTGACGCTGTAGCCTTGCGGCACCTTGGGTTTCTGATCGCCCCAGGGCGCGGGCTCGGCAATCTTCATGCTCGGCAACAGGCTGCTTTGTTGTTCCGGCAGCTTGGGATCGGGGCCGCGGGCCTGGATCTTGTCGCCTTCACCGCCGCAGGCGGTCAGCAGCAGGGCGGCGCTCAACAGCGTCAGTGTGCTGGACGTTTTCATTTAACACCTCCCGCGCGCAGGCCGGTCCAGGTGGCCGCCAGCGTCAGCAGCAAGACAATCGCCGACAGGATCAGGCCGCCAGGCATCGACGCGTAGGCGTCTTTGGCGTGTTGGAAGGCATTGACCAGGCCGAGGATCCAGGTGGCCAACAACAGCAGCACATAACGCGTGGGTTGCCCGGCCTTGCGCTCGGCACGGAGCAGGTTGACCAGCGCAAACAAAAACGCGAAGCCGGCGAACACCAACGCGCCGGCAATCAGCCAGGCCGAGAAGTTGGCCCATTGAATCTGGTAGGTCTGGGTGTAGGCAATGTCGCTGAGCAAGGCACCGAGAAACAACGGCACGGTGCCGGCGAGCAAGGTCGCATGCAGCGGCCCGGGTGCGTATCGGTAAGCGGGGAGGGTAGTCATAGCGATGGCGGCTCCTTGTTGTACAACGCCCCTGGACGGGGCAGCGCATAAGAAGTGAACGCAGTGCGTGTGAGAAAGTTCAGCGTGAAACGTTTCGAAATAGTGGGAACCCTCTAGGGCGGCCCCGGCCTAACGCCGTATCATCTCGTCCTTTTCTCTCGTCAGGCGCCTCCATGACCCACCCTCGCATCGGCTTTGCGTGCCAGTACCAACATCCCGAGCGCCTGCTGTCCGCCAGTGCCTTGAAGTTGATTGAAGGCCCGTTCAACCCGCGCACCACCACGTTGCGCTGGATGGACAGCGTCACGCCGCAAGTGGCCCGCGACAAGCTGGTGGAAGTGGTTACGCATAACCTGGCCGCCCAGTTGCGGCTGTTGGCGTATGTGGCTGAGTTACCGTCGACCCTGCGCATGTTGCGTCTGAGCAGTGACCTGCTGCCGTTCTACAGCCATCCGAAAGTTGCTGCGGTGTATAAAGCCCCGGCCATCGAGCGCCAGTTGGTGGAAGGGTTCGCGGCCATCGGCGAGTTGGCGCGCGCGTCGGATATCCGCCTGTCCTTCCACCCCGGCCAGTACTGCGTGCTGGGTTCGGAGAACCCTGGCGTGGTGGAGAACAGCCTGGCCGAGTTCGAATATCACGCCGACATGATCCGCATGATGGGCTACGGCCGTCGCTTCCAGGACCTCAAGTGCAACGTGCACATCGCCGGTCGCCTTGGCGTGGAAGGCACCCGCGCGGTGTGGTCGCGCCTGTCGGAGGTGGCGCGCAACTGCATCACTTTCGAGAACGACGAGAAAACCTACGGCCTCGACCATTGCCTGCAAGTCGCTGACCTGGCGCCGGTGGTGTTGGATATCCACCACTGCTGGATCAACGAAAACGACTACATCGACCCCCACTCCGAACGCGTCGCCCGTGTGATTGAAAGCTGGCGCGGCGTGCGCCCGACTATGCATTACTCCCAGCCCCAGGAAGTCTTGCAGGAGCTGGGTTTCGATGCCGAACACAAGCTGGAAATGGACGCGCTGTTGCAGGTGGTGTCCAAGCGCGATCTCTACGCTCACAGTGTGCAGATGTGGAACCGCTGGACCAATGACTACGCGCTGCAGTTCCTCGATCGCTTCGACATCATGCTTGAAGCCAAAGGCAAGAACGTCGCCTCGCTGGCGTTCTACGAACACTGGAAGCGGCACAGTGCCTGAATCGCGTCAGCCTTTTCCGGACAGAGGAATTACCAGGGACAGCCACATGTTCCAGCCGTCCGGGCGGTTCTTGGCGTCGAACTCGTAGTAGCCCTTGATATTGGCGTACCACAGTTCATCACCCACCTTGAAGAAGTGCCCCGCCTGGGGCCCGATCCCGGCCACGCGCGACTTGAAGTCCCCCAGCACCGCGCCGCTGCCACTGTCGCCGGTGACCTGACGGAAGTAATAACCCACCAGCCCGGCGTGGGTCTGTGCGGTAAAGAAGTGCGAGGCGCTGAGGTCGATGTGCGCGTCGATGCCGTTCTGGTAGTGGGTGTCGCGGTTTTCCCAGTTATAGGTCACGCCCGCCACGGCGGAGAACTCGTTGGTCTTGTCAAAAAAGGTGTAGCCGCCGCCGGCATCCAGTGCCGCATGGCCCAGGCCGATATTCACCAGGCGGTCCGGATCGTAGGCCCCCACGGGCAGGTTACCCATGGAATAGGCCATGAAATTGTGCACGCCGTGGTTCCATTTCAAAGTGCCCAACAGATACAAATCGCTGGCGCCTTTGAGAGCATCGTTGGTACCGCCCGAAAACGAGCGCCCGCGTGGGCCGGTCACCGTGGCATCGACACTCGCCTCGGAACGCCCCACGGCCGCCACCGCCGAAATCGCTGCCTGGGCACCGCCCAATACCGGCGTGGCGAAGGTGTAGGTCGGGCTGGCAAACAGCAGGTCGGCCTTGGCATCCAGCCCCACCACCGTGCGCCCGCCCCGCGGGGTGGCCGAGTGTCGGCCGTCGCTGGCATTCACATGGTAGTAGACCAGCGGCAGGCTCCAGCCCGGTGTGGTCGGCGCGGCGGCAAGGGCGCCGAACTGGCCGGGCAGCCAGAAGCTGATACCGCCGTCGTCGGCCTGCGCCATCGCGATGGGCAGCAGGGTGAGCAGGCTTAAAACGCGGGTCGTTGGGTTCATAGGACTTCCTATCCAATTGGCCATACAGTGCGTGCTGTCAGGGGCCGCTTGAGCATAGTCCAAGGATTGAAGGTCGTTGCGCCGTCAGCCCCTTGCCCGTCATGCTTGTTGGTCTTTCTCAAGGAAACAGTGCCCCGTGAATTCATCGCAACCTACTGGTGTCGACGCCCAAGGATGTGTCCTTGCCGTGACCGCTTTGCCCCTGCAGCCTGAGTTCCAGCCGCTGCTCAGCGATGTCTGTACGACCCTTTCACCGGCGCAGTGGGGGCTGGACGGTATTTATGTGTATGGCAGTGTCGCCAGGGGAGAAGCCATTTCCGCTGAGTCCGATCTGGATCTCACGCTGGTATTTCGTGAACCGCCTCAAGCCGAGTTGCTTGAACAGTTGGAACTGACGCGCCTGGCCCTTGAACAGCGGCATCCGGAAGTGACGAAGGTCGATTTCGATATCGGTCATTGCGCGCAGGTGCTGTCACCCGAGAACAAAGATCGTTGGGGTTTCTGGCTCAAACACCATTGCCGTTGCGTGTGGGGCAATGATCTTTCGATGCATTTCGACGCGTTCCGCCCATCCCGTGAGATTGCCTGGGCGCTGAACGGTGACTTCGAAGCGGTGCTCAAGGGCTATCTCTTGCGCATCGACCAGGCCCGGACAGACGAAGCGCGGCTGCGTTTGCAGCGTGAAGCGTCACGCAAGCTGGTTCGCTCAACGCAGCTGTTTTGCCCGGTCCAGGCTTTGATGTGGCCGCAATCGCTTGAGGACCACGTCAAGCTGTTCCTCCAGCATTACCCGGCGATGGTGGCCCAACTCGCGTTCTTTTTGTTCGAGGCACGAAACCCCGACGCGGAGGGCGAGAAATTCACCACTCGGCTTCACGCCTTTCTCGACTGGATGGTTTCCCAGCAACAATAGATAGGTATATTGGCGCTAAACCGCTGATTGCATACGCCAAGCCTATGGAAACGCCATGATCAACTTCCGCCTTATCCGCCACCTCTGGCTGTTCCTCGCCGTCGCCGAAGAACAGAACTTCGGTCGCGCCGCCAAGCGCCTGGGCATGTCGCAGCCGCCGTTGAGCGAGCAGATCCAGGTGCTGGAACAAGCGCTAAAGGTCCAGCTGTTCGAACGCTCCCGGCGGGGTGCCAAGTTGACCCCGGTGGGCGCGGCGATCCTGCCGGCGGTGCGCAAGTTCGCCGAGCAGCTTGAACGCCTGGAACTGGCGGTGGAAGAGGCGGTGGCGGGGCAGTCGGGCATGCTGACCATCGGCGCGATTTCCACGGCGATGTTTGATGTGTTGCCGGGCCTGATCGACCAACTCAAGCAGCAGTATCCGCACCTCACCGTGTCGGTGCGCGAGATCGACAGCGTCGAGGCGCTGCCGGCGCTGGAAGCCGGGGATATCGACCTGGCCTTCGCCCGGCTGGACGGCGACCTGGGCCCGGCGATCCAGTCGTTGCCGGTGCGCGAAGATCGCTTGATGGTGGCGTTGCCGAGCGATCATCCGTTGGCTGCACGTTCGCGCATCAGCCTGTCGAGCCTGGCCAGCGAGCCGCTGGTGATGTTTTCGCGCAAGGTCAGCCCGGTGTATTTCGACAACCTGATCGCCACCTGCCGCGCCAGCGGGTTCTCGCCACGGGTGCTGCATGAAGTGCGCTCGGTAGCCTCGCAGATTGCATTCGTCAGTTGTGGCCAGGGCATTGCGCTGGTGCCGGCGTCGTTGAAAAAACTCGCGCCGGACAACGTGGTGCTACGGCCGCTGACCCAGAAACTCAATGTGGTCACCACGGCGGTGGCCTGGAACAGTGAGCGACCCAACCCCCTGGTGACCGAGTTGGTCGCGCAGTTCCAGGCTCATACGATTGGCGTATGACAACCTTCCGTTATCCGTCATTTACACCGCGCGGCTAACCGCTGAAATTGGCACCTTTTTGGCCAAGGAACTCTTGCATGTCGTTCGTTCATTCCTTCATTCCATTGACCGTAGACGGCACCGCTGTGGAGATAGCGGCGATCCACCGCGACGGCGAGCGGGCGCCCATCCTGTTCCTGCACGGGTTCGGCTCGACCAAGGAGGACTACGCCGATATCGTCCTACAGCCGGCGTTCGACGGGCATGCCTTCATCGCCTACGACGCCCCCGGCTGCGGTGAGAGCCAATGTGCCGACCTGGCGAGCATCAATATCCCGTTCCTGCTGGAAACCGCCTTGCAGGTGCTGGCGCAGTTCAAGGTCGAACGCTTCCACCTGGTCGGCCACTCCATGGGCGGCCTGACTGCCTTGATGCTGGCCCATCGTTTTCCGGAGCGCGTGCTGAGCTTCACCGACATTGAAGGCAATATCGCCCCCGAAGACTGCTTTCTCAGCCGCCAGATCGTGGATTTCCCGGCAGAGGATCCCGAGGCGTTTTTCAGCGCGTTCATCGCGCGCACTTGCCAGGCACCCGCGTATGCCAGCGCGCTTTACTCGGCAAGCCTGCGCCACAAGGTGCGTGCCGGTGCCGTGCGCGGCATCTTCCAGTCGATGGTCGAACTCTCTGACAGCGCCGACTTGATGGGCAAGTTCCTCGGACTGCCGTGCCCCAAGATGTTCATGTACGGCGAGCAGAATGCCGGGCTTTCCTACTTGCCGCACATCCAGGCCAACGGCGTGCGCCTGGCGCCGATTGCCCAGTGCGGGCATTTCCCGATGTATTCCAACCCGCTCGCGATGTGGCAGGCAATCGCTGACTTCCTCAGGACTTGAACCGCCCCACCAACCCATTCAATTCATCCGACAGGTTCGATAGTCGACCAGAGTCGTCCTGCGCCGAGTTGGCCAGGCTTTCCACCAGGCGCGCCTCGTCGTAGATCTGTTGGATGTGCCGGTTGATTTCTTCGGCCACGCTGTGTTGTTCCTCGGCGGCGGCGGAGATCTGCAGGTTCTGGTCGCGGATCTCGTTGACCGAGGTCTGGATCCCTTCAAAGCTGTCCCGCGCGCTTTCGATGGACGACACACTGGCTTTCGACAGGTCCAGGCAACTGCCCATTTTCTGCGTGACTTCCTGGGTCTTGTTTTCCAGGGTGCCGAGCAGTTGCTCGATCTCGCCAGTGGAGTCGGACGTGCGCTTGGCCAGTGCACGCACTTCGTCGGCCACCACGGCGAACCCACGGCCTTGATCACCCGCACGGGCGGCTTCGATGGCGGCGTTGAGCGCCAACAAGTTGGTCTGTTCGGCAATCGCACGGATGGTGCCGAGGATCTGGTTGATGCTGCGGCTGCCGGCTTCCAGTTCGACCATGGCCTGGGATGACTCGGTCAGGCGGCGCCCCAGGCGGTTGACGTTGTCGGTGGTGACTTCGATCTGCTGCTTGCCCTCGGCCACGCGCCGGTGCCCGTTTTCGGCGGATTGCGCCGCGCCACTGCAGGAGCGTGCGACTTCGTTGGCAGTGGCGACCATTTCGTTGAACGCCGTAGAGACAAGTTCTACCGCCTCACGCTGGCGCCCGGCCGCCTCGTTCATGTTGTGCGCCACCTCGCTGTTGACCTTGGAGGCGTTCTGCAAGTTGGCAGAGGCCGCGCCGATGTGCTGGATCAGTTGGCGGATCGCGGCAAGGAACTTGTTGAACCAGCCGGCCAGTTCGGCGGTTTCATCCTTGCCCTGGACCTGCAGTTCGTGACGCAGGTCACCTTCGCCCTGGGCGATGGACTGCAAGCCGGTGCTGACCTGGCCGATAGGCTTGACGATGACCTTGGAAAACGCTGCCGCGATCAGCCCGAAGATCAGCACCAGCACCGCGACGATGATGGCGGTGAGGTAGGTCATGCGCGTGGCTTCGGCCATGACTTCACGGTGTTCGATCAGCCCGATATAGCGCCAGCCGAGGCCGGGGGAGGTCCACACGTTGGCCATGTAGCGCACGCCGTCGATCACCACCTCAGTGGAGCCCTGTGCGGTGTCGGCCAACGGTGCATAGGCTGTGCCCAGGTCTTTGAGCGGCTTGAAGTTGTGGGCGGCGTTGCGCGGGTCCACCAGCACCACGCCGTCCTCGACCAGCATCACGTAGCCGCTTTCGCCGAGCTTGATGCTTTTGAGCAATTCGGTGAGGTTTTTCAGTGACACGCTGACCACGAACACGCCCTTGGCCTTGCCGTTTTCCAGCAGGGCGCGCGCGGTACCCACCAGGGCGACGTCGTCTTTGTCGTAGTAATATGCGGGGGTGCGCACGGTCTTGCCGGGGCTGGCCATGGCCGCCTTGTACCAGGGGCGGGTGCGCGGGTCGTACTTGGCCAGTTGCGGGTCATCCGGCCATTTGGCGTAGGTGCCGTCTTCCAGGCCGATGGACAGGATCGCAGCCGCTGGGTGTGTGGCGCCAAAGCGTGCGAAGCGGTCGATCACCGCTTGCGCCTCGGCGGGCATGGGCTGGCTGGCCGCGTCGGCGGGCTGGTAGTTCTTCAGCGTGTTCACGGAGGTGTATACAGAATCTGTGGCCATTTGATCGACGTTTTGCAAGGTGCCGTCGAAGAACTGGCGGATGTTGCCGTCGATCTGACGGATTTCCCGGGTGCTGCCGTCGATGAACTGATCCACCGCCTGGGTCCGCGTGTTCATGACCGAAATCACGGCTACCAGGCTTACCGGGATGAAAGCAACGGAGACAAATGCGAGTACCAGCTTATTTTTTATTTTCATCGAGACGACCATCAGCGTGAAGGGCGGCCAAATCGTCGCGTACCTCAATCAGGATTGCGGCGATTTGCTATCACTGCTGTTTCGGCCAGGTTCCGGTAAATCTTTAGGGTTTTTTGTACACAATACAAAGTGCTTATTGTTCTGTATCCAATCAGTACACATCACGCAGATAACGCTTCTGCTCACTCAACTGCCGCCAGTACTCCACGGCACCCTCGACGCCAAGCCCGCCGTGGGTTTGCGCGACTTGGCGCAGGGCCTGGTCGACATCTTTGGCCATGTGGCTGGCGTCGCCGCAGATGTACAGCCTGGCGCCGTCCTGCAACCAGCGCCACAGCTCGGTCCCCTGTTCGCGGATGCGGTCTTGTACGTAGACCTTTTGCGCCTGGTCGCGCGAGAACGCCAGGCTCAAGTGGTTGAGCAGGCCGTCGCGCTGCATGCCTTGCAGTTCGTCCTGATAGTAGAAATCGCTGGCGGCGTGCTGTTCGCCGAAGAACAGCCAGTTGCGCCCCTGATGACCCAGTGCGCGACGCTCCTGCAAGAACGCACGAAAGGGCGCGATACCGGTGCCGGGCCCGATCATGATCATCGGCGCGTCGCCGTCAGTCGGCGTGCGAAAGTGCTTGGACGGCTGCACGAACAGCGGCACCTCGCCGTCGCCGACCCGGTCAGCCAGGAAGGTCGAGGACACGCCTTTACGTTTGCCGTAACGCACGGCGGCCACGGTGAGGTGCACTTCCTGTGGATAGGCCTTGGCGCTGGACGCGATTGAATACAGGCGCGGTTGCAGGCGCTTGAGGGTGCCCAGCAGCTCATCCGCCGAACACTCGACGGGGTATTCCAGCAACACATCCGCCAGTTGCCGGCCCCAGAGCCAGTCATTCAGTTCGGCCTTGTGTTCGGGGTTGAGCAAGTGCTTGAGGCCAGGGTTGGCGCTGCGCTCGGCGATGAACGCCAGGGTGTCGCTGCTGGGCCGGGCGATTTCGAAGTGCTGGGTCAGTGCCTGTTGCAGCGGCACATCGCCGAAGGTGTCGATGTTCACGCAGGTACTGGCGTTCAGGCGGGTGAGGTCGAGTAACTCGCTGACCAGGTCGGGGCAGTTGCGCGGCCGCACACCCAGCGCATCGCCGGCTTCGTAAGTCAGCCCGGAGTCGGTCAGGTCCAGGGCGAACTGGCGCGTTTCCTTGTGGACGCTTTGCGGATTCAGGTGTCGGTTGAGCAGCAGGCGTGAGCCGTACAATTTGGTTTTACCGGCGGGGGTGGCGGGCGCGACGGGCTTTGCCGGGGCGAGGGTTTGCTGGAAACGCACCAGCCACGCGTCGGCCAGTGCTTCGAATTCGGTGTCGCAGTCGACGCGTTCCAGCAGGCGGGTGGCGCCCAGTTCCAACAGGCGTTGGTCGAGTTGCTTGCCGTGGTTGCAGAACTGGTCATAGTTCGGGTCACCCAGGGCCAGCACTGCGAAGCGCAAGGACTCCAGGCGCGTCTCGGCGGTGCTGAGGCTGTGCCAGAAACCTTCGCCATTGTCCGGTGGGTCGCCGTCGCCAAAGGTGCTGCTGATCAGCGCCAGGGTGTGGGTGCTCGCCAGTTTGCTCGCCGGGAAATCCGACATCGCGCTCAGTTCCACGGCAATGCCCGCGTCGCGCAGCCGTTTGGCAAAACGCTCGGCCAAGGCTTCGGCGTTGCCGGTTTGCGAGGCCCACAACAAGGTAACGGCTGGGGAGGGCGCTGCGACGGATTGCGCATGGCTGAACAATCCGCCGAGCAAGCCGTTCAACCACAGCCGCGACGCATCGGCCAGCGGCGCATTCGCGGGCATGGTCGGCACGCCGACGGCCTGGCGCGCGGCGTTGGACTGCAGGCCGCTGAGAAAGCCGGCGAGGTAGGTGCGCTCATTCTCGCTCAAGGGTGGCGCGGGTAAGTTACGGATGCCGGCGATTTCGGCGAAGGCGTCGAGGCGCGACATGGCGGTGTCCTCTGCTACGGGGGAAGGGCGGTCCAGGAATTGGTGGTCGATCAGCTCGACGCGGGCCAGGGCGACGGCGCAGTACTTGAACTCCGGCTGTAAGGAAATCGGGTCCACCGCGTCGTTGGTCACTGCGTTGATGGCCAGGTTTTCACCGAATACATCGTTCCAGTGGAACGGCGCAAAACAATTGCCTGGCCGCACACGGTCGGTGACCACGGCGGGCAGCACGGCGCGGCCGCGCTGGGAGCGTATTTCGACTCGATCCTTGTCCTTGATACCCAATCGGCTCGCGTCTTCGGGGTGTAATTCCACAAAGGGGCCGGGGTTGAGTTTATTCAGGGTCGCAACCTTGCCGGTCTTGGTCAGGGTGTGCCATTGGTGCTGCACACGGCCGGTGTTGAGCACGAAGGGGAACGCGTCATCCGGCATTTCTGCGGGTGGCATATAGGGGCGGGCGAAGAACTGGGCTTTGCCGTTTTCGGTGGCGAAGGCGAGGGTGCCTGTGCCCAGGTAGCGGATCGGGTTGCGGTCCGCGCCATCCTCCGCCGCGCAAGGCCATTGCAGCGGCTTCTCACGCAGGCGCGAGTAGCTCGCGCCACGCAGGTCGTAGCCGGTCTTGGGGTTCCAGGCGCGTTTGATTTCTTCAAACACGTCGGCGGCGGATGCATAGGTGAACGCATCGGCAAAGCCCATTTCGCAGGCGACCCTGGCGATGATCTGCCAGTCGGGCAGGGTCTCGCCGGGCGCGTCCACGGCTTTTTGCATCAGGGTCAGGTTGCGCTCGGAGTTGATCATCACCCCTTCGGCCTCGGCCCACAGCGCGCCGGGCAAGAGAATGTCGGCGTAGCGGTTGGTCTCGGTGTCGAGGAAGGCATCCTGGGTGATCACCAGCTCGGCGGTTTGCAGGCCTTTGATCACGGTCTGGCGGTTGGGCACGCTGGCGACCGGGTTGGTGCAGATGATCCAGCAGGCCTTGATCTGCCCGGCAGCCATTTGCTCGAACATTGCCACGGTGCCGCTGCCAGCCTGGCGCGGCAGGCTGTCGTGGGGGATCTGCCACAACTCTTCGATAAAAGCGCGGTCGGCCTCGACCAGCACCGAACGTTGCCCCGGCAGCCCTGGGCCCATGTAACCCATTTCGCGCCCGCCCATGGCGTTGGGTTGGCCCGTGAGGGAAAACGGTCCGCTGCCCGGACGGCAGATGGCGCCGGTCGCCAGATGCAGGTTGCACAGCGCGTTGGTGTGCCAGGTGCCGTGGGTGCTCTGGTTGAGACCCATGGTCCAGCAGCTCATCCACTCGGCAGCCTCGCCGATCCAGTCGGCGGCTTGGCGGATATCGGTTTCGGCCAGGCCGGTGATGGCGGCGACTTGATCTGGCGAATAGTCCTCAAGGAGTTCGGGCATCGCCTCCCAGCCTTCGGTGAAGGCGGCGATAAAGGCAGGGTCGGTGTGGCCGTTTTTCACCAGCAGATGCAGCAGACCATTGAGCAACGCCAGGTCGGTGCCGGGTTTGATCGGCAGGAACAGGTTGGCCTTGTCTGCCGTGGCGCTGCGCCGGGGATCGACCACGATCAGCTTCGCCCCGGCCTTGACCCGGTCCATCATGCGCAGGAACAGGATGGGGTGACAGTCAGCCATGTTCGCGCCGATCACGAAGAACAGGTCGGCGCGATCGAAGTCTTCATAGGAACCCGGCGGGCCGTCGGAGCCGAGGGAGAGCTTGTAGCCACTGCCGGCGCTGGCCATGCACAGACGCGAGTTGGACTCGATGTTGGCGGTGCGGACAAAGCCTTTGGCGAGTTTGTTGATCAGGTACTGGGACTCCAGCGACATCTGCCCGGACACGTAGAAAGCCAATGCGTCCGGGCCGTGCGTGTCGAGGGTGTGACGTAGGCGGCGCGCGGTTTCGCGGAGGGCGTTGTCCATGCCGATGCGCACCGGGTCATGCTCCCGGGCCTGGCGTACATAGGCGTTTTCCATGCGCCCGGAGTCGGCGATGGCTTGCCCGCAGGTGGTGCCCTTGGTGCACAGGCGGCCAAAGTTGGTGGGGTGGGCTTTGTCGCCGATCACCTTGACCACTTTGTTGTCTTGCACCTGCATGACGATGCCACAGCCCACGCCACAATAGGGACACACACTGCGTATGCTTTGGTTGGCCATCTGAAACCTGCGTAAACAAAAAAGGCGCCTTGCAACCCTCCGTTGAAAACGGGGATTACACGGCGCCTTTGTCGTGAGAGGGCAGTCAGCGTTGACTGCTTGGTTGGGGTGTTCCTAGCAAGTCACGCGCCAGGTTTCACCGCCCTCCCGTAGGAGCGAGCTTGCTCGCGAAAATCGTCAACGATGACGCGGGTTGCCTAGTGTTGTGCGTTGTTCTTGGGTTTTTCGCGAGCAAGCTCGCTCCTACAGGGGATGTGCACATTTATGAAGCGCGGCGCACCAGTTGGAGGCGCTGGGGGAGTGTTTTGGGATGCTTAATGGATGCCAGCAGCGTTGCTGCGGGGAATCCGACGGCTTGGCACAGACCCTGCAAGCTCCCCCATAACCCACTTCGGTCAACGACGATCGACACCAGGGGCAATAGCGGAGAATCCGGCGCAGTCGCCCGATCCGAATCCGCATAAGAACAGGCAAAGACGCCTGGAACCGCAAGGTTTCAGGCGTTTTTTTTTGCTTTTTTTAGAACCGTGATGAGCGTTGTCGGGTGCTTACTATGAACCATCTCAAAACCTTGATCGTCGTCGGCAATGGCATGGTCGGCCACCACTGTGTGGCGCAATTGATCGAGCGCGGCGCGCTGGATCACTACCGTTTGCATGTGTATAGCGAAGAGCCGATGCGCGCCTATGACCGGGTGCATCTGTCTGAGTATTTCACTGGCCGCGATGCCGAGTCGCTGGCCTTGTCCGACGCCGCGCTGTACCAGACGCCAGGCGTCACCCTGCACCTCGGCATACCGGTGCTGGAGATCGACCGCGCCCGCTGCGAGGTGATCACCGCTGAGGGCTGCGTCGCCTATGACAAGCTGGTGTTGGCCACCGGCTCCTATCCGTTTGTGCCGCCTATCGAAGGCGCCGAAGGCGATTCGCGGCTGGTGTATCGCACCCTTGAAGACCTGGACGCGATTCGTAAGGCTGCCGCCAATGCGAAGCGCGGTGTGGTAGTGGGCGGTGGCCTGTTAGGCCTGGAAGCCGCCAACGCGCTGAAAAGCCTCGGCCTTGAAGCTCATGTGGTGGAATTCGCGCCGCGCTTGATGCCGGTGCAACTCGACGACTTTGGCGGCCTGGCACTCAAGGCGCAGATCGAACGGCTGGGCGTGGGCGTGCATTTGTCGCGCGCCACCCAATCCATAGGCGCGGGTGAGCAGTACCGCTACCGCATGAATTTTGCCAATGACGAGTTCCTTGAAACCGACCTGATCGTGTTCTCCGCCGGTATTCGCGCCCAGGATGCACTGGCCCGCCAGGCCGGCCTGGACATCGGTCCGCGTGGCGGTGTGGTGATCAATGACGAATGCCTGAGTTGCGACCCGAACATCTACGCAATTGGCGAATGCGCGTCCTGGAACGGCAGCCTGTTCGGCCTGGTCGCGCCGGGCTACCAGATGGCCCGTGGCGTTGCCGCGCTGCTGTGCGCGCAAACTGCCGAGCCGTTTGTGGGTGCCGACATGTCGACCAAACTCAAGTTGCTCGGCGTCGACGTAGGCTCCATCGGCGACGCCCATGCCCACACGCCGGGCGCGCGCAGCTACCAGTTCATTGACGAAGCCAGCGCCAGCTATCGGCGCCTGGTGGTGGATGCGTCGGGCAAACATGTGATCGGCGCCGTCTTGGTGGGCGACAACAGCTACTACGACACCCTGCTGCAATACATGCAAAACAGCATCGCGCTGCCGTCCGAGCCGGCCAGCCTGATCCTGCCGTCATCCAGCGGCGCACCGACCCTCGGCCCCGGCGCCTTGCCGGAGTCCGCCACCGTCTGCTCCTGCCACAACGTGACCAAGGGCGCGATCTGCTCGGCCATCGACGGCGGCTGCAGCGACCTCGGCCTGCTCAAAGCCCAGACCAAGGCCTGCACCGGTTGCGGCGGCTGCGCTGGCTTGCTCAAGCAGGTTTTCGAGCATGAACTGATCGCCCGTGGCGTCAGCGTCGACAAGAGCCTGTGCGAACACTTCGCCTACACCCGGCAGGAGTTGTACGCCCTGGTGCGCGTCGAAGGCATCCTCACCTTCGATGAACTGCTGGCCAAACACGGCCGTGGTCACACCGGCTGCGACGTGTGCAAGCCGGCGGTGGGCTCGATCCTGGCATCGTGCTGGAACCAGCCGATCATGGACGCGTCGCTGGTGCCGTTGCAGGACACCAACGATACGTTCATGGCCAACATGCAGAAGAACGGTACCTACTCGGTGGTACCGCGTATTCCAGGCGGCGAGATCACTGCGGATAAACTCATCGTGATCGGCGAAGTGGCGAAGAAATACGACCTCTACACCAAGATCACCGGCGGCCAGCGCATCGACCTGTTCGGTGCACAACTGCACGAACTGCCGGATATCTGGAGCGAACTGATCGCCGCCGGGTTTGAAACCGGGCACGCCTACGGCAAATCCACGCGTACGGTGAAGTCTTGCGTGGGCAGCACCTGGTGCCGTTACGGCGTGCAGGACAGTGTGAAAATGGCGCTGTTGATCGAGGACCGCTACAAGGGCCTGCGTTCGCCGCACAAGCTCAAGTTCGCAGTGTCCGGCTGTACCCGCGAATGCGCTGAAGCCCAGAGCAAAGACGTGGGCGTGATCGCCACCGAGAAGGGCTGGAACCTCTATATCGCCGGCAACGGCGGCATGCGCCCACGCCATGCGGAGCTGTTCGCCACCGACCTGGATGACGCCACCCTGATCCGATACATCGACCGCTTCCTGATGTTCTACATCCGCACCGCCGACAAACTGCAACGCACCTCGGTCTGGCGCGAAAGCCTCGAAGGCGGCCTGGACTTCCTCAAGGACGTGATCCTGCACGACAGCCTGGGCCTCGGCGCAGAGCTGGAAGCGCAGATGCAACTGGTGGTCGACCGCTACGAATGCGAATGGGCCAACGCCCTTGCAGACCCGGAAAAACTCAAGCGCTTTCGCACCTTCGTCAACGACAAACGCCCCGACCCGGACATCCACTTCGTCCAGGAACGCGGCCAGCGTCGGCCGATCATGGCCGCCGAACTCAACCTGATTCCCGTCACCGAGGAGATTGCCTGATGAGCCAGCCAAACACGCAACGCAACCTGGCCACCTGGAAAGGTGTGTGCAGCGAGACCGACCTGGTGAGCAATTCCGGTGTGGTGGTGTGGCTGGACGGCTCGCAAGTGGCGCTGTTCTACCTGCCGGGTGCGCAGGACCAGACGTTGTTCGCCATCGACAACCATGACCCGGAATCCGGCGCGAATGTGATCGGACGCGGCTTGATCGGCAGCATCAAGGGTGACCTGGTGGTGGCGGCGCCGATCTACAAGCAGCATTACCGGCTCGAGGATGGGCAGTGCCTGGAGGCGCCTGATCAGAGGCTGCGGGTTTGGCCGGTGCGGTTGAATGCTGGGGTGGTGGAGCTGGCGCTGGATTGATGTCGCCGTGAGCCCGCTTGTTGTGGCGAGCGGGCTTGTCCCGCGTTGGGCTGCGCAGCGGCCCCTCTCAGAATCACTGCGGTGTTTCAGGTGACCCGAGGGGTCGGGTTCTAGGGCCGCTTCGCACCCCAACGCGGGGCAAGCCCGCTCGCCACAACAAGCGCGCCAGTTGCTGAAGTCGCGTTAAGATGCCGCCTGGACTCAGTCAGATCAAGGACACTGCATGCCGCTTATCACGGAACGCGTCGCGTTGGCCCGCAATGGCGCCAACGACAAAGTCATCTGCCGCATGGCTTCAGGCTGGGCTGTCATGGGCGATGTACAGTTCCTGCCCGGTTACTGCCTGCTACTGCCAGACCCAGTCGTTGCCAGCCTGAACGACTTGGACACCGAGGCCCGCACTGCCTATCTGTTGGACATGGCCCGCCTCGGTGACGCAGTACTGCAGTCCACTGGTGCGCTGCGTATGAACTACGAGATTTTGGGTAATTCCGAACCGGAACTACATTGTCACATCTTCCCACGCTATGCCTCGGAGCCGGACGACAAACGCAAGATGCCGGCTTGGTTTTATGATTGGAAAAACGCGGTGCCGTATGCGGAAAGTGAGCATGGGGCGTTGCGTAAAAAGATTGCGGCTTTGTTAAGCGAGCATCAACCCGTCGCGAGGTGAGTGAGGATGTTGTCGGTCTCCATGACACGGGCATAGTCCATCGCCAGGTTGCTCAGCGACAGCGCATGCACGTCTTCAGCAGACCACAGGCGCCCGGACAAATCGGTTTGATCGAAGGTGTAGCACGCATCCGAAACCACCGTCACCGCAAAACTAAGGTTGCCGCCGGAGCGTGCCGTGGCCTCGACCGAGTTGTTGGTGATCACGCCGACGATCACCAGTTGCCGGATGCCGCGTGCATGCAGCCAGCGTTCCAGCCCTGAGGCGACGAAGGCATCCGGAACGTTCTTTTCGACCACATGTTCATGCGCCAGCGGTTGCAGCGCGGGCTGGAATTCGCAACCCGGTTGACCCGGCCAGAACACCGAATCGGGCGAGCGGGACATGTGCCGGATGTGAACAACAGGGCGGTCGGACTGACGCCAGGCTGTCAGCAGACGCTGTATCTGCACTTCGGCGTCGGGGTTGTTGCGTCGACCTAGCTTTGGCTGGTTCATGCCTTGCTGCATGTCGATGATCAGCAGTGCGGCGTTGATGGCTAACGATTGCATGGCAACTCCTTTTGCGGGCCGGGCTCGAAACATACCACGCGGGTAAACGGTCATGAAGGTCGGGTTTACTTGAAGGCCATTGACTGAATAAGGAATAGATCAATGATCCGCAAAGCGTTACCTGGCGACGCCAACGCCATCGCCCAGGTGCATATCCGCAGTTGGCAGGAAGCCTATCGTGACTTGATGCCTGCCGAGTTCTTGAATGGCTTGGACGCAACGCTGGCCCGGCGAGAATCCTTTTGGATTCGCTCGATTGAGTCGGGGGAGTCCGATGTGTGGGTCGCGGAGCTGGACGGGCACGTTGTCGGCTGGATATCGGTCGGTGCCAGTCGTGACGAAGAAGCTGTGGGAGCAAATACCGGTGAGGTCATGGCCATTTATGTTTTAGCCAGGTATTGGCAAGTCGGCGTTGGGCTGGCGTTGTGGAATGCGGGCCTGCAGTTCCTGAGGGAGGAGGGATTTCAGGGTTTGACGCTTTGGGTCTTGAGCCGAAACGAAAGGGCTATCCGGTTTTATCGACGTGCAGGCTGTGTTGCGCAGGCAGGAAGTGAGCGCAGTCTCGTGAGGGGCGGCGTAACACTGGAAGAAGTGCGGTATCGGCTAGTTCTCTAGCGTGGGTGAAAGGGTGAAACCGGAATGCACCGCCCTGGCTGCATTTCGAGCCGTTGTCGTTCAACGCAACTGACAAGGACAGCATCGCCTCTCGGACACTGATCAAACACCTCCCTGTGGTCGTCTCGAATGCTCTCTGAGTGGGAAGGTTCGTGGATGGCTGTGTCTGTTCGTTTCCAATTCATTACTTACTAAAAGGCGAGTACTTGTTGAATTGAAAGTAAGCGCTTAGTATTCCTGCAGACCGAATATTTCCGGCGGCGGTCGGCCATCAGAAGCGGCCTGCGCGTCGCGGTGCGGGGCCACCCGAGGAGTACTGAAAATGTTACACGCGACTTTAAAAGGCCAGATTGGCCTGGTCATCCTGTCCGTGGCGCTTGTCACGGCTATCCCGAGCTTTGCGCAACCGGCCAATACGGCCCCCGGCAGCGCACCCATCATTACTTACAAGGGCGACGTCTCCGATGCTGCGCTTGTGGCCGAACTGCCAGGCTTCAAGAGCGAGTTTGCCGACGTCAACGGCACACGATTGCATTATGTCGTCGGGGGCAAGGGCGAAGCCGTGGTGCTGATGCCGGGCTGGCCGCAAACCTGGTGGGCTTATCACAAGGTGATGCCGGCGTTGGCCAAGCATTACCGGGTCATCTCCGTCGATATCCGCGGTATGGGGGCTTCGAGCAAGCCCATGGATGGCTATGACAAGAAGAACATGGCCAAGGACATTCGTGAGCTGCTGACCAAGCTGGGCTACAGCCGCGCGCACATCGTCGGTCATGACATCGGCGCCCAGGTGGCGTGGAGCTACGCGGCGAACTATCCGGACGCTACCAGTACATTGACGATGCTGGATGTCACCCATCCGGACCAGGCGATGGCGAGCATGCCGATGTTGCCGGCCCATGGCACCTTTGGGCCCAAGCTTGATGAAAATCACCCCTACCTGTGGTGGTTTGCCTTCCATCAAGTGAAGGGCTTGCCGGAAAAAATGCTGCAGGGCCGGGCGGAAATCGAACACGAGTGGTTCTTCCGCTACCTGTTGAAGGATGAATCGGCCATCGATGCGCGCGACCGCGCAGTGTACGCAGCGGCCTACAACCGTGACGGCGGTGTACGCGCCGGCAACGAGTGGTACCAGGCCTTCACCCAAGACATTGTCGACGAGCAGGGCTACGCAAAATTGCAGATGCCGGTGCTCGGCATCGCCGGTCCTGGATACAACTGGGTCGACTCGACGCTCAAGGTGAAGGCCGACAATGCCAAGACTTACAAGCTGCCGAAAAGCGGCCACTACGTCGCCGAAGAGGACCCGCAAGGCATGCTGGGTTACCTGCTTCCTTTCTTGAAAGAACACAGCAATCGCTAATTCGAACGTACTTCACTGAGGACTTATCATGACCAACCTTCATACCACCAAACACGCAGGCAAAATCGCACTGGTCACCGGCGGCAGTTCCGGTCTCGGGCTGGCGACCGTTCAACGCCTGGTCGCTGAAGGCGCCTTCGTCTACTTCACCGGCCGCCGGAAGGCCGAACTTGAGGCGGCTTCGATGGCGCTGGGCGACCAGGCGGAAGCAATCCAGGGCGACATCACCAGCCAGGCCGATCTCGATCGCATATTCGCCCGCATCAAGGAACGTCATGGCCGGCTCGACATCTTGTTTGCCAACGCCGGCGGCGGCGAGTTCACCCCGCTCGGTGCGATCACCGAGGCGCAATTCGACAAGTACTTCGGCATCAATGTGAAAGGCACGCTCTTCACCGTTCAGAAAGCGATTGAGCTGATGCCACAGGGGGCGGCCATCGTCGTCAACGGTTCCATGGTGTCGGTCAAGGGCATCCCGGCATTCAGCATTTATGCCGCTACCAAGGCCGCGTTGCGCTCATTGGTGCGGACCTGGGCGTCGGATCTCAAGGGACGGAACATCCGTGTCAACGCGATCGCCCCCGGCACCATCGTGACGCCTGGATACAAATCCGAACTGGGGTTGGATGACGAACAGATCGAGGAACTGGTCAAGCAGGCTTCTGCAGCCGCCCCACTGGGTCGGGTGGGCCAGCCCGATGAGGTGGCCAAGGCGGTTTCGTTCCTGGCCAGTGACGATGCCAGCTACATCACGGGTGTCGAACTGTTCATCGACGGTGGCACTACCCAGATCTGAGTTCCGTACGCCCAGGACAGGCTGCACCTGGGCGACTTCGATCCACACATTTGAGTGCATCAACCATGGCTACTGATCTTTTCTCGCGTCGACTTCTGCTCAAGGGGATCGTTGCCGGATCTGCCGGGCTTGTGATGGGCGCAGGCAGGGCAGCATCGCCTGTACCGGGCATCTCGGCAGACATGCTGCTGCCTCCTGCAACGGAGGCAGTTGTGCCTTTTCGGGTGTCGATACCACAGGCCGCATTGGATGATCTGCGGCTGCGCCTTCAACTGACTCGCTTCCCGGAGCAGGAGACGTCCCCCGGATGGGAGCAGGGCGTTCCCCTCGACAAGGCACGCTCACTGATCGAGCACTGGCAGCAACGCTACGACTGGCGGCAGTTCGAGGCGCGACTGAATGCTTTTCCGCAATTTCGCACGCGCATTGACGGGCTGGGCATTCACTTCATCCATGTCCGCTCACGCCATCCGGGTGCGCTACCCATCCTGATGACGCATGGTTGGCCTGGGTCGATTGTCGAGTTCCTGAATGTCATCGACCCCCTTACAAATCCCACTGCCCATGGCGGGGCTGCGTCTGACGCCTTTGATGTGGTCATCCCTTCGCAGCCAGGTTTTGGCTTCTCGGATAAGCCCGACGTCGCCGGGTGGGACATGGCCCGCACCGCAAGAGCCTGGGCTGAGCTGATGCGTCGCCTGGGCTACAGCAAATGGGTGGCGCAAGGTGGCGACTGGGGCTCGGGTATCACGCATACGCTGGGGCACCTGCGACCGGACGGGCTGGTAGCGGCGCACGTGAACTGGCCACTGGTGTTCCCGGACAAGATGCCGGACAACCCGACTCCCGTAGAAAAAACGGCAATCGATGCGGCGAATAACTTCTTCAACGATCAGATCGGCTACTTCAAGCTGCAAGCCACACGGCCACAGACCATTGGTTATTCACTCGCAGACTCCCCGGCCGGGCTGGCGACCTGGATCTACGAAAAATTCCAGGCCTGGAGCGACAACCAAGGCAACCCAGAAGACGCTATCAGCGTTGACGATATGCTCGACAACATCACGCTGTATTGGCTGACAAACACAGGCGCTTCATCTGCCCGCATCTACTGGCAGAACAAGGGCCCTGGTTTCAACGCCGGCCGTATCGAACTGCCAATGGCCGCCACCATTTTTCCCCGTGAAATCTACCGCGCACCGCGCAGTTGGGCCGAGGAACAGTGGCCCAATCTGATCTACTGGAATGAAGTGGACCGGGGCGGGCATTTTGCGGCAATGGAGCAACCAAAACTGTTCTCGCAGGAAATGCGCCGCGCGTTCAGTAGCGTACGCTAAAGGGCGGATTAGCCGGGAGGCTGACTCATGGGTATCTGCTGCAGGTCGATGCAAGGAGGGTAGGTCACATGGTATACAGGAGAAGGTACACACCTTTTTGTAAGTATAGAGAACGCACTGATGAGCTCGATGATCCCACCTTTCACTTGTGGTCTGGACGCCTCCCTCCGGGTACTTGGCGGTAAGTGGAAGCCCCTTATCATCTTCTTCCTTTACGACGGGTCAAAGCGTTACGGCGAACTGAAGCGTTTGGTTCAGGGGGTCAGCGATAAAATGCTGATCCAGGCACTCAAGGAGTTGGAGTCTGATGGCATCGTGTTGCGCACCAGTTACAACGAAGTTCCGCCGCGAGTCGACTATGCCCTGACAACCGTTGGACGGACACTCGCCGATGCGTTGATTCCGCTCTGTGGGTGGGGGACGCAAAACGCTGAGCTGATCTCGTCTGCGATGGCCAAGCGTGCCGAAGCCTGACACGGGATTGAGGGCCGCCGCTTCAGGGATGATTGAGCACATTCACATACGCACGAAACATATCAGCCATCCCCTCGGCATAAACCGCGATCTCTTCAGCCGTTCGCGGACTGTTGGAAAACTCCTTCCCCACTGAACTGAGCGTGGTCAGGATCAAATCACTGGCCAACGTACGCGTGTCAACCGACACCTCAGGCAACAACTCCAGCATGAACCCCTTGAACGCCTGGCGTCCCGCCGCGCGCACCTCCAGGGCCTCCGGTGCATCACGGTAGATCGGCGCCGCATCGTTCAGCGCCCCGCGCATCTGCGCTTCTTCGCATTCTGACTGGATAAAGGCGTGCACCACGCTACGCAAACGTTGCAGCGGCGTCTCGTCGTGATTTTCCAGGATGCCGCGCAGCATCTGGGTGGTCTGCTGCCACTCATCACTCTGCAACCGGAACAGAATCGCCGCTTTGTTGGGGAAGTACTGGTACACCGAACCCACGCTCACGCCAGCCTTTTCCGCCACCCGTGCAGTGGTGAAACGGGTGGCGCCTTCCTTGGCCAAAACCTGAATAGCCGCCTGCAGAATCGCCGCCACCAACTCGGTGGAACGGGCCTGTTGCGGCTGTTTGCGTGTGGAAATACGTGGGGTCTGGCGGCTGGTCATACAGGGTTCCTGAAGCAGGGCTAATGCGAATAGCGAAGGATGCGAATCACTCGCATACTTTTAATGCGACGAATTAGTCGCATCTTAGTCCCAACTCAGTGGAAATCAATTATGTCGAGCCTGACCACCGCGCCTCTGGCGCCCCTGATTGAACGTCTTTACGCCCAGGCCGATGCGGCCACCAGCCCGCTGCTGAACTCGGTCTCTCAGGCAGAACGCGAGCGGTTGATGCACAGCAAAACCGAGTATGTGGCGCTGTATTCGATGCTCAAGGACTTGTGGCTGCCCGTGTCGCAGGACACCGGCACGCTGCTCTACATGCTGGCGCGCAGCAACAAGGCGCGGGCGATTGTCGAGTTTGGCACTTCATTTGGGCTGTCGACCTTGTTCCTGGCTGCCGCGCTGCGTGACAACGGAGGCGGTGTGCTGATAGGCAGCGAATTCGAAGCCTCGAAGATCGCCCTGGCGCGCGAGCATTTCATCGAAGGCGGCGTGAGCGACCTGATCCACATTCGTGAAGGTGACGCGCTGGTGACCCTGGCCAGCGACTTGCCGGAGGCCGTCGATCTGTTGCTGCTGGACGGCGCCAAGACGCTGTATGGCGACGTGCTGAACCTGGTGGAAAACAACCTGCGTCCTGGCGCATTGGTGGTCGCGGACAACACCGATTATTGCCCTGAATACCTGGCCTATGTGCGCGCTCCCGAGAACGGCTACTTGTCGGTGCCGTTTACCGATGACATCGAACTTTCAATGCGCCTGGGCTAAGCGAGGACTCAACTCATGCATGTATTTGTTACGGGAGCCACCGGTTGGGTCGGCTCCGAAGTGGTCAAGGACCTGCTCAATGCCGGCTACCTGGTGACTGGCCTGGCTCGCGCCGACGACAAGGCGCGGGCGCTGGCCGCCACCGGCGCCAAGGTGCTGCGCGGCACCCTGGATGACTTGGATACCTTGCGCCGTGCCGCCTGGACGGCGGATGCCGTGATACACACCGCGTTCAATCACGACTTCTCGCGCTTTATCGAAAACTGCGAGCAGGACCGCCGGGTGATTGAGGCGTTCGAGTCGGTGTTGAGAGGTTCCGACACGCCGTTGATCGTCACTTCAGGCTTGTCCGGCCTGCCACGCGATGCTACCGAGGCGGATCTGCCTGGCGTTACATCACCGCGAAAGTCCGAAGCCACCGCGAGGGCGCTGGCTGCACGCGGTGTGCGTGCGGCCACGGTGCGCCTGGCGCCGTCGGTACATGGTGTGGGCGACCACGGTTTCTTGTCGATCCTGATCCGCCTGGCCCGCGAAACCGGCGTGTCAGCGTATATCGGGGAGGGGCAGAACTGCTGGTCGGGGGTGTACCGCACCGATGCGGCGCGAGTGTATCGCCGGGTGCTGGACGATGGTCTGAGCCAAGCGGTGTATCACGCGGTCGCGGACCAGGCGGTGCCGTTCAAGGCGATTGCCGAGGTGATCGGGCGGCGGCTGGGCGTACCGGTGGAATCCCGGCCACGCGAACATTTTGGCTGGTTCGCCAACATGGCCGGCGCCGATATGGCTGTGTCCAGTGAGCAGACCCGTGAGTGGCTGAAGTGGACACCGGTGGGTCCGGGCTTGCTGGCGGATCTTGATCAAGCCGATTACTACGGGTGTTGAGTGGAGCGAATACCTGACAGGCACTACTGGTGCTCAGCGCTTGCTGAACGCCAGCCGCGCAGCGAACAACACAAAGATCAGGCCGGTGGTGCGGTCCATCCACTGGATGACCTTTTCGCGGCGCAGGAGGCCGGAAAGCGGCTGCGTAGCACCGATCAGCACCAGTGCCCAGATCACGCCAAGCAGCACATGGATACCGACCAGACCGAACGTCCAGAGGATCAACGGCTGACCCTGGGGGATGAACTGCGGAAGGAACGACACATAGAAAATCCCCACCTTGGGGTTGAGCACGTTGCCCAGCATGCCCTTGATAAACCAGTTCCCGGCAGGTTTGCCCTCCACCTCGTCGCTCGCCAATGAGCGACGTGGACGCAGCAACATGTTCAAGCCCAGCCAGGCCAGATACGCGGCGCCGCAGTACTTGAGCAGGTTGAAGGCGACTTCCGACACTGCAATCAACGCACCCAGGCCAAAGGCAACCGCCGCGCCCCACAGCAGGCAACCGGCGTTGATCCCCAGCGTGGCTTGCAACGCCTGCCGCTTGCCTTCCACCGTGGCAGTCCTGAGCACCAGCGCCGTATCGAGGCCGGGCGTGAGCGTCAGCAGGGTGGCGGCGAAGGTGAAGGCGAGGAGGTTATCGGTGATCGACATGGGTGGGACTCATGAAGGAGTGGACGCGAGCCCAAGCATATGGCCAATAGGTTGTTGAGAGCGATTTTCCTGAGGTGAGCGGGCTTGCCTGCTCACCCTAGGGAAACTCTGAAAAAG